>NZ_MUYZ01000105.1:0-19851 GCF_003013775.1 Micromonospora sp. MH33 | reverse complement strand
GGTCAGCCCGGCCGCGACGCCGAACGCGGTGGCCGGGCGGATCCGACCGGAGGGGATCGGCCGCTCGGGGCGCTCGACGGCGTCCAGCCGCCGGTCCGCCCAGTCGTTGGCGGCCATCCCGGCCCAGTAGAGCAGCACCGAGGCCCCGGCCAGCGCGGGCGTACGCCGGCCCAGCGCGCCGGCCGCCGCCGCGCCGGAGAGCACGTCCCCCGGCACGGAGAGCGCGGCCGGCGCCCGGACCAGCTCGGCGAGGTCGGCGAGGCGGGTCATCGGGCAGCCCCGGCGTGCAGGCCGGCGACGAAGTCGCGCAGCAGGGTCCACTGCTCGGCCAGCGCGTGGGTGGGCGCGTCGATCCCGTCCTTGAAGAAGAAGGCCAGCTCGGTCAGCGGTCCGGTCCGGCCGGCGGCGTGCGCGGCGGCGGTGAGCCGGGCCAGGTCGAGCACCAGCGGCGCGGCGAGCGCCGAGTCGCAGCCGTGCCAGGTGAACTCCAGCCGCATGCCGGTGCCCAGGAAGCCGGCGAAGGTGATCAGGTCCCAGGCCGTCTTGAAGTCGCCCAGCTCGGCCACGTGGTCGATCCGGGTGTCGCCCTGCGGGACGTAGCCGAGGGTCTCCCCGAGCACCCGCTGCTTGCTGGCCACCTTGGCCGCGTTGGCGGCCGGTTCGGCGAGCGTGGCGCCGTCGCCGCCGCCGAGCAGGTTCACCCCGGACCACGAGCGCACGGCCAGGTGCCGCATCGCGAACATCGGCGCGAGCACCGACTTGACCAGGGTCTCCCCGGTCTTGCCGTCGTGCCCGGCGTACGGCAGGCCGCGCTCCTCGGCGAGCGCCGCCAGGGCCGGCAGCCGGGCCCCGGTGGACGGGGTGAAGTCCACGTACGGGCAGCCGGCCGTGAACGCCGCGTACGCGTACCCCGAGCTGGCCGGCAGCACCTCGGCGGGGCCGGCCAGCGCCGCCCGCAGCGCGGCGAGGTCGTGGTGGGCCGGGTGCGGCTCGGGCGCCGGTTCGGTGGCGGAGACGTTGACCACCACCACCCGGTCGAGCGCGTGCCGGCGGCGGAACTCGGACAGGTCGCGCGCCACGGCGGCGGCCCGTTCGGCCGGGCTGCCGCCGGTCGGGGCGGGACGCAGCGCCGCCTCCACCTCGGCCAGCTCACCGGCGAGGGCGTCCACCAGCCGGCCGGGCAGGACCCCGGCGGCGGCGAGCGCCTCGGCGCGTTTGGGCAGCGGGGTGGCCACCACGTCGTGACCGCCGAACACCAGGTCGGCGAAGGACGGCAGGGCGGGCCCGCGCAGCTCGGGCAGCTCGGTGACACAGCCGGTCGGGCCGGTGAGCCCGGCCCGCAGGGCGAGCGCCCCGATGATGCTGGTGGTCGCGACCGAGCCGCGCGCTCCCACCAGCCAGACACCCGTACGCATCGTTCTTGCCTCCCCGTCGTCGGGCCGGTCCGCCGGTGCGACCGGGGAATCCCGGTCCGGCCGCACCGGACGGCCGTGCTGGTTCGTGCCGGCCGAGGGTTCCGGCGGCACGCTCCCCGGGGCCGGCCTCGTCCCCGCCGCGGGGCGCAACCGCGACGGGCCCTCGCCGGCCGGCGCCGGAAAGCCCTTCGGGCGGCGCGGATGCGCCGCGTGGACAGCCGTGTCGGGCGGCGCGCGGGGCGCCGCGGGGCGGATGGGTCAGGCGGCCAGTTCGGCCAGCGCGGGCTCCACCTCCGTCCAGGCGGCTCGCGCGGCGGAGCGGGTCACGGCGTCGAGCACGAGTTGGACCTGCAACGCGTCGGCGAACGACGGCGCCGGGTCGACGCCGGTGGCGACCGCCTCGACGAAGTCGCGCATCTGGTGGGTGAAGGAGTGCTCGTAGCCGATGATGTGGCCGGGCGGCCACCACGCCGACAGGTACGGGTGCTCCGGCTCGGTCACCAGGATCCGGCTGAAGCCCTGCTCGGCGGCGGGCCGGGTGGCGTCGAGGAACTCCAGCTCGTTGAGGCGTTCCAGGTCGAACACCACGCTGCCCAGCGAGCCGTTGATCTCGACACGCAGGGCGTTCTTGCGGCCGGTCGCGAACCGGGTCGCCTCGTAGGTGGCGAGCGCGCCGCCGTCGAGCCGGGCCACGAAGACCGCCGCGTCGTCCACGGTGACCCGGCCGGTCGCCCGGCCGTTGCCGTCGGCCTGCGCGGCCAGGCCGCTCGACCCGGCCGGCAGCGGCCGTTCCTTGACGAACGTCTCGGTGACCGCGCTGACCCCGGTGATCAGTTGCCCGGTCACGTACTGGGTCAGGTCGATGATGTGCGCGCCGATGTCGCCGAGCGCGCCGGAGCCCGCCCTGTCCTTCTGCAACCGCCAGACCAGCGGGAACTGCGGGTCCACGATCCAGTCCTGGAGGTAGACCGCCCGGACGTGCCGGATCTCGCCGAGCCGCCCGTCGGCGACGAGCCGCCGCATCAGGGCGACCGCGGGCACCCGCCGGTAGTTGAAGCCGCACATGGCGCGTACCCCGGCGGCCCGGGCCCGGGCGGCGGCGGCCGTCATCTCCCGGGCCTCCTCGACCGTGTTGGCCAGGGGCTTCTCGCACAGCACGTGCTTGCCCGCGGCCAGCGCGGCGAGGGCGATCTCGCAGTGGCTGTCCCCCGGTGTGCAGATGTCGACCACGTCGATCTCGTCGGACTCGACGAGCCGCCGCCAGTCCGTGGTGTGCCCTTCCCAGCCGAGCCGGCCGGCGGCCTCGGCCACCTTCGGCTCGTCCCGGCCGCAGACCAGCGCCATCCGCACCCGCGCGGGCAGGTCGTACACGCGGTTCACGGTGCGCCACGCCTGGGAGTGCGCGGCGCCCATGAACGCGTAGCCGACCATGCCGACCCGCAGGAGGTTGTCGTGAGTGGACAAGGTGGGTCTCCCCCCGTGTGTGTCAGAACCCGAGCTTCAGGTAGTTGCCCGCGTTCTCCTTGGTGATCGTCTCGGAGGAGAGCACGATCTCCTTCGGTACCTGGAGTTCGACCAGGTCGGACATGCCCTTGCCCTGGCCGATGAGGCGGGCCAGGGAGATGGCCGAGGAGGCCATCGACGGGCTGTAGGTGACGGTGGCCTTCAGCACCGTCTTGTCGGCGGCGATGTCCTCCATGGCCTTCTTCGAGCCGGCGCCGCCGACCATGAAGAACTCCTTGCGGTTGGCCTGGTTGACCGCGGCGAGGACGCCGATGCCCTGGTCGTCGTCGTGGTTCCAGATCGCGTCGATCTTCGGCAGGGCCTGGAAGAGGCCGGTGGCGGCCTGCTGGCCGGAGTCGGCGGTGAACTCGGCCGGGCGGCGGTTGGCCACCTTGAGGCCGAACGAGTTCAGGGTGTCGGCGAAGCCCTTGGAGCGTTCCTGGGTCAGCTCCAGCGAGTCGATGCCGGGGATCTCGCCGATGACCGGGTTGCTGACGCCCTTGGCCTTGAGCTGCTCGGCGATGTAGGTGGCGGCGGCCACGCCCATGCCGTAGTTGTCGCCCTTGATCTGGAGCCGGTAGGCCCGCGCGTCGGGGAAGGCCCGGTCCAGGTTGACCACCGGGATGCCGGCCTTCATGGCCTCCAGGCCGAACGCGTTCAGCTCCTTGCCGTCGTGCGGCAGCAGCACGATCACGTCGGGCTTCTGGGAGATCAGGGTGGACAGCGCCGCGCGCTGGGCCGCCGCGTCCGCGCCGGCCTCCACGCTCTTCAGCTCCACGTCGGAGTACGCGCCGGCCTGCGCCTTGGCGTTGTTGGTGATGGCGGCGATCCAGCCGTGGTCGGCGGCGGGTGCGGAGAAGCCGATGGTCACCTTCTTGCCCGGCTCGCTGTTGGCGCCGGTCGCCGCGGCCCTGGTCTGGGCTTCGGTCGGGGTCTGCTCGTTGCTGGTGCAGCCGGCGAGCAGCACTCCGGCGGAGAGCGCGGCCCCGCCGAAGAGCAGCCGGCGGCGCGACAGGTCACTTGTCATGACGGCCTCCTGAAATGAGGTGGTGGGGTGTTTTCGGGTGCGGCGGGCCGGACCACCGTCGGTGAGACGGCGGTCTGGCGGTCGCGGTGGGATCAGGTGGTGGTGGCCCGGTTGCGGGCGAGGAACTGGGAGAGGCTGCGGAACTGCACCTGCTGGACCAGGACGGCCGCGACGATGATGCCGCCCTTGACCATGTTCTGGGCCTCGCTGGAGAGGCCGTTGATGGCGAAGAGGTTGGTGATCGTGGAGAAGATGATCACCCCGAGCAGGGAGCCGATGATGGTTCCCCGCCCGCCGCTGAGCAGCGTGCCGCCGATGATCGCGGCGGCGATCGCGTCCAGCTCGTAGAGGTTGGCCATCGCCGCCTGGGCGGAGGTGGCCTGCGCGGTCAGCATGATCGCGGCGACGCCGCAGCAGAGACCGGAGAGCGCGTAGAGCAGCACGGTGTGCCGGCGGACGTTGATGCCGGCGAGCCGGGCCGCCTCGGGGTTGCCGCCGACGGCCACCGTCCGGCGGCCGAAGGTGGTCCGGTTGAGCAGCACCCAGCCGGCCGCCACCACCGCGGCGAGGATGTAGACCAGCAGCGGGATGCCGAGCAGCTTCACGGTGGCGATGCCGTTGATGAAGCTGTCGTTGGAGACCTGGGTCTGCTTGTCGGAGATCTCGGCGGCCAGGCCGCGGGCGGCGACCATCATGGCCAGCGTGGCGATGAACGGCACCAGCCGCCCGTACGAGATGAGCAGCCCGTTGACCACGCCGACGGCCAGCCCGACGGTGAGCGCGCTGAAGATCATGCCGCCGGCGCCGTAGCTCTGGGTGGCGACCGTGGTGCACCAGACCCCGGCGAGCGCGACGATCGCGCCGACCGAGAGGTCGATGCCGCCGCCGATGATCACGAAGGTCATCCCGACCGTGACCACCCCGACCACCGAGGCGAGCTTGAGGATGGTGAGCGTATTGCCCCACACCCAGCTCGCGTCGCCGTAGAGGTCGGGCCGGGTCAGGATGCCGATGACCACGAGCACCACCAGGGTCGCCAGCAGGCCGAGGTTGCGCTTGGCGCCCTCCCCGCCGTCGCCGCGCCACCAGGACAGCCGGACGGCCGCGTCGGCCTTCGCGGTCTCGGCCGGGTCGACGGGCGGCGACTGGGCCGGCAGCGCGGCCGTCCGCTCCGGCGCCGCGGTGGGTGTCATGTCGCTCATGCTGGCGCGCCTTCCATGAGGGACCCCGCCATGACGAGGTCGAGCACGGTGTTCTCGTCGAGTTCGCCGGCCGGGGCCTCGCGGACCACCCGGCCCTCCCGCATCACCAGCACCCGGTCGGCCAGGCCGAGCACCTCGGGCACCTCGCTGGAGACCAGCAGCACCCCGACGCCCCGCGCGGCGAGTTCCCGGATCACCTGGTAGAGCTCGGCCCGGGCGCCCACGTCCACGCCCCGGGTCGGTTCGTCGAGCAGCAGCAGCCGGGTGTCCCCGAGCAGCCAGCGGCCGACCACCACCTTCTGCTGGTTGCCGCCGGAGAGGGTGCGCACCGGCCGGCGGACGTCCCGGGGGCGCAGCTCCAGCGAGGCGGCGATCCGGTCCGCCGCGGCCCGCTCCCGCCCGGCGTCGGTGAAGCCGAGGCGGGCGTACCGGCCGAAGGTGGCCAGCGTGACGTTGCGGTAGATCGGTTCGCCGAGCAGCAGCGCCTGGCTCTTGCGCTCCTCGGGGGCCATCCCCATGCCGGCCCGAACCGCCGCGCCGACGCTGCCCGGGCGCAGCGTCCGCCCACCCATCCGGACCGTGCCGGCCTGCGCCCGGCGGGCCCCGTAGATCGTCTCCAGCAGCTCGGAGCGGCCGGAGCCGACCAGGCCGGCGATGCCGACGATCTCCCCGGCCCGTACGCCGAGCGAGACGTCGGCGAACTCGCCGTGCCGGGTCAGACCCTCCACCCGCAGCAACTCCGCGCCGGCGGTGTCGTCGGCGGGGCGGTCCGGGAAGACGTACTCGATGGTCCGGCCGGTCATGCGGGAGACCAGGTCGCGGGTCGGGGTGTCGCGGGCCGGCAGGTTGGCCGCGGTGGTCCGGCCGTCCTTGAGCACGGTGACCCGGTCGCCGATCTCGCGGATCTCCTCCAGCCGGTGCGAGATGTAGATGACCGCGATGCCCTGCGCGGTGAGTTCCCGGATGATCCGGAACAGGTTGCCCACCTCGTCGTGGGCGAGTACCGCGCTCGGTTCGTCCATGATGATGAGCCTGGCCTCGTGGGAGAGCGCCCGGGCCATGCTGACGATCTGCTTGCCGGCGGCCGGCAGGTGCCGGACCAGCCGCCCGGGCGGGATCTCCGGGTGGCCGAGCCGGGCCAGGATCTGCCGGGTCCGCCGGGCCATGTGCCCGCGCCGGACGAAGCCGAGGCGGCGCGGCTCGTGGCCGAGGAAGGCGTTCTCCGCCACCGACAGGTCCTCGACCAGGTCGAGCTCCTGGTAGATGGTGGCGATCCCGGCCCGCATGGCCGCCTGCGGGTTGGCGAAGGCGGCGGGCTCGCCGCGCCACACCACCTCGCCGGAGTCCGGCCGGTGCACCCCGGCCAGCACCTTGATCAGGGTGGACTTGCCGGCGCCGTTCTGCCCGAGCAGGCAGTGCACCTCGCCGGCTCGCACCTCCAGCTGCACGCCGTCCAGCGCGCGTACGCCGGGGAAGGTCTTGACCACGTCGGTGAGGCGCAGCACCACCTCGCCCGCGACGGTGTCGGCGGGCGCCTCGACCAGCGGTTCGTTCGTCACCTCGATCTCCTCGCCATCGTTTCCCGCGCTCATGCTGCTTCCCCGAAGGCGAGGTCGCTGGCGAGCACGGCGGCACCGGCGACGCCGGCGCGCGGGCCCAGCTCGGACAGGACAACCGGCAGGTTGCCGGTGGCCAGCGGCAGCGACCGGCGGTAGACCACGCTGCGGATCTCGGCGAGCAGGATGTGGCCGAGCTGGGCGAGCCCGCCGCCGATCACGATCATCGACGGGTTGGTGAAGCTGACCAGGCCGGCCAGCACGCTGCCGACCCGCCGGCCGCCGTCGCGGATGAGCTGGATGCAGGTGACGTCCCCCTCGACCGCGCCCTGGGCCACGTCCAGCGCGGTCACCGTGCCCCGGGCGGCGAGCCGATCGGAGAGCGCGGGCGACACCTCGGCGCGGGCCGCGGCGGTGGCCGCCCGGGCCAGCGCGGCCCCGCTGAACACCGCCTCCAGGCAGCCGAGGTTGCCGCAGGAGCACATCGGACCGTTCGGGTCGACCTGGATGTGGCCGATGTCGCCGGCGCACCCGTCCGTGCCCCGGTAGACCTCGCCGTTGAGGTAGATGCCGCAGCCGATGCCGGTGCCGATCTTGATGTACAGGAAGTCGTCCACCGAGTGGGCGACGCCGCCGTGCCGCTCGCCGATCGCCATGATGTTGACGTCGTTGTCGACCACCGCCGGGCAGCCGTGCTCGCGGGTGAGCAGTTCACGGACCGGGAAGCGGTCCCAGCCCGGCATGATCGGCGGGGAGACGGGCACGCCGTCCCGGAAGCTCACCGGGCCGGGAACGCCGATGCCGATCGCGTCGAGCCGCTCGTACGCGCCGTCCACCCTGGCCTTGTGCAGCAGCTCGTTGACCCGCTGGAGGGTCACCTTCGGGCCGGAGCGGATGTCGGCGGGTTCGGTGTAGGCGGCCACCGGCTCCAGCCGGCCGTTCACCACCTCGACGTCGATCGAGCTGGCGCCCAGGTCGACGGCGGCGAAGCGCAGGTGCGGGCTCAGCTCGACCAGGGTGGAGCGGCGCCCGCCCCGGGAGGCGGCCAGCCCGGCCTCGGCCACGTAACCGAGGTTGACCAGGCGTTCCAGCTCGGCGAGGAGGCGGGGGCGGGGCATCTGGAGCCGGTCGCCGAGCTCGGCCCGGGAGACCGCCCCCTCGTCCCGGAGCGTTCGCAGGAGCTGGACGTGCAGGGGGTCGACCGTCCGCACCGGGACTCACCTCCGCATCGGAGTCGTTCACATCGACGCAACGGCGATGTGTCGTGTCCGACACAGTAGGAGCCTTCCGGGTCACGTGTCCATAGCTTCGGCACATCCGGGCCAAACTTTTGTCCATCTGAGCAAAAGCAAGTATTGGATCATGGAAACTTCGCCGAGTTGAGCGTCCGGGAACACGCGGCCGCCCCCGCCAGGGACGGTCCGGCGGGGGCGGCGGGGTGGAACGAGGCGGTCAGCGGCGGGTGGCCGCGTTGCGCTTCTTCTTCAGCTTGCGGTCGTCGCGCAGCTCGACGTACGGCTCCTCGTCGGCCGGGTGCCCGGCCGCGATGGCCCGGCTGCGCTCCAGTTCGGCGTCGAACTCCGCACCGAGCAGGATGGCGATGTTGCTCAGCCAGAGCCAGACCAGGAAGATGATCACACCGGCCAGCGCGCCGTAGGTCTTGTTGTACGAGGCGAAGTTGCCGACGTAGAGGGCGAACAGGCCCGAGATGACCAGCCAGATCACCACGGCCAGGATCCCGCCGGGGCTGACCCAGCGGAAGCCGCCGTGCCGGGCGTTCGGCGAGGCCCAGTAGAGGATCGCGAACATCAGGCTGACCAGCACCAGCAGCACCGGCCACTTGGCGATGTTCCACACCGTGACGGCGGTCGAGCCCAGGCCGATGGCGTTGCCCGCCTGCTCGGCCAGACCACCGGTGAAGACCACGATCACCGCGCTGGCCAGCAGCATCACGCCGATCACCGCGGTCACGCCGAGCCGGATCGGCAGCGTCTTCCAGATCGGCCGACCCTCGGGCACGTCGTAGATGCTGTTGGAGGCGCGCATGAAGGCGGCCACGTAGCCCGAGGCGGACCAGAACGCGGCCAGCAGACCGATGATCGCCGCGAAACTGGCCAGCCCACCCGAGGCGCCGGCCTGGTCGATGGCGCTCTCGATGATCTTCTGGATGCTCTCCTCCGGCACCGCCTGGTCCACGGTGTCCTTGACCCCCTGGGTGGCCCGGTCCCCGAGCAGGCCGAGCACGGAGATCAGCACCAGCATCCCGGGAAAGATCGACAGCACCCCGTAGTAGGTGAGCGCGGCGGCCCAGTCGGTCAGGCTGTCGTCCTGGAACTCGCGGACCGTGCGCTTGAGCGTCGCCACCCAGCCCGTGCCCGGCAGGCCGGTGGGGCTGTCCGGCCCCTCGTCCGGGCCGACCGGCCCGGTCCGGTCGCGCCCGTGCCGGGCGGAAGACTCGTCGGCGGCCATCGCCCCTCCCTCGTCGTCGGTGTCGTCCCACGACATGCCCCGACGGGAGGGCCGGTTAACCACCTACTTGTACAACAACCTGCTCATCCGTCGCGAGGCGACCGCGAGCATCCCGACGGTCAGCGCCACCAGGTAGGCGTGCCGACGCCGACGCCGATCGAGAAGAGGTAGAGCACGGGCTCCAGGAAGCTGAAGATCAGCGCCAGGGAGTACGCACTGCGTAGGGCGCTGAGGTTGCGCTCGGCGACCGAGGCCGAGCGGCGGGCCCCCGGTTGACCAGCCGGGGCAGGACGAGAGCGACCACGAACCCTTCCTGAACGACGAGCTGACGCCGGAACACGCGCCGGGCCAGCCACCGAACCGGGGCCTGCCCAGGCCGCGAGGTAGAGCAGGTGACCCGTGACCGACCACTGCGGAGCGACGCCGAGCGGGGCGGCGCGGCACGGGTCCACCCTGTGCCAGAGCGGGGTCGCGTAGGCGAACGGCGCAGCCCGCGGCGGCAGCGACTCGACGGGAAGAACCTCGGGCGAGGAGGGTCATCGGGATGATCGCGAAGCGGAACAGCAGCGCCAGGAAGCTGACGCCCGGGCTCGCCGGCGCCGGCCCGATCATCGTCTTCTGACGCGCCTACAATCCGCCTGCAGGTGACAGCCTGCCGGCGGATTGTTCTGCTGGGTGGCGGGGGCGGGGTGCGGTCGTCCCTACAGCAGGTTCGTGATCACCCAGTTGGACGGACCGCCGTTCTGGGTCATGCCTTCTGGCGTGAAGCAGGCCGTCTGGTCTCCGGTGGTCTCGGTGATGACCTGCCTCACCTGCGCACCGGCGTACAAGCCCGATGTGACGGGTCCGTCGGCGATGGCGACCAGTTGCCCGTTGGCGGTGTTGGAGAACCGGAGCGTCCAGTTCCAGTTGCTGGTCTCGCCGGTGTTCCACTGGAACGTCTGGGCGCCGGTTCCGCCGGCGAGCAGCGCCGTGCAGGACGTGGTGAACGTTCCCGAGAACGGCGCGATGAACGACAGCGGGGTGAGTGGTCGAGCGAGGTCCACGCACGCTACGGCTGTGTCCTGCCCGATGATCGTCACCGTCTGGGGCGTGTTGGTGAGCCCCGGACTGTAGTTGATGACGTTGGTGCCAGTGCAGCTCACCGAGATGAGCGTGGACGCCGACGCGGGCTGGGCGACCACAGGGGGACCCAGCAGGAGCGCGGCACCGCCGGCGATCGAGATGGCTTTTCTCCTCATCGCGAACTCCTCATGCGATGGTCGGATGGGGTGTCGCCTGCCGGCGGCGCGGGGCGGCGCACAGCCTCTCGTCGTCGATGGGTGGCGGCAGAACCCCTGTGTGGTGTCGTGGGACTTGAGGGGCGCGTACGACGATGGATCTCGCGCGCGCCGGTCACCCGGAGTATCGCCGGCGGCGTTTGGCTGAACCGGGCTGGATGAGCCACCCAACACAGAGCGTAACGGCACCTGCGTCATGGGTATATCGTCCTTTGGGACGACCCCGGACGGCGTGTCGCAGGCGCAGGCCCAGCACCAGAATGAGCACACCGATCGCGGCCAGCTGCGTCGCCCCGTATGAGGACGTGCTTGGCGCAGTACCAGCGGGACCGCGAGGATCTTCGCCAGGGCAACCTCAGCGTCGAAACCGCGGGTCCGCTCATCGACGAACTCGTGGTCGTGCTCCTCGAGGAGGATCTCCCGCAGGGGGAGAAGCGCCGCGACCCGGGCAGCGTGTTCGCCATCGTCGCGAGCGCACCTACGAGCAGACGCTGGCGCGGATCGACCGGCTCAAGGCCCGCGCCACCTCCACGAGGACATCGCGGACGTGTGGCGCGACCAGGTGAAGATGCAGGTCCTGCTCATCGCGATCCGGGAGCGAGGGCTGTCAACCGTGGCCGATTGGGCGGCCTTACCCGGGACCCCGTGACGGTATCGTCGTCGGTGTCGCGAACAGGCGCTCCCTGGGAGCATCCCCTGCACCACGACCGAGCGGAGGATCGACGGCCGAACCGCACTCTCTCAAGACCCGGTCGGCCGAGCGGGGTAACCCAGAAGCACCTGCGCGGAGCGATCACGGCGTCGACGACGAAGTCGGTTGGTGAGGAGAGACGATGGCGCGTCGGAACAGCCGCCGTCGCAAGTCGGCGCTGCAGTGGGTGGTGGAAGCGTTGATGGGGTTCGTGGTCGTCGGCGTTGTCACGATCGGGACCATCGCCGCATTCGCCGACAACGCGGCGCTGCTTTCGTTGCTGGATCTCGGAACCTACCTACACGTAATTGGGCTCGCGGTCGGGCTCGGCCTCGCCCGGCTCCTCCTGATCACCCGCATGCGCAACGTATGGATCCGCGCCGCCGCCGTGGTGCTCACCGCGGCGGCGGTAGTGATGAGCGCGACCGTTGTGCCCACGGTGTTCCGGGCGGCGCGCACCCAGCAAACGTCCGCCTCTTCGACACCGCCGCAGAGCACACCGCTGTCAGTCGAGTCGGGGTCGCTGACCCACGCCGCGCACCGCGGCCAAGACCTGTCGCACTCCCGAATCGTCCGGTCCACCGTCGAGGATGTCGACTTCGGCGGCGCCCGCCTGCGGGAAAGCGACTTCCGCGGCTCGCGGTTCGTGGACGTCAACTTTGCGGGGACCGACCTGTGCGCGGTCGACATCCGCGGTGCCGACCTGGAGCGTGCCCTGCACCTGGACGAGGTGAAGAGCTGGCGCTGGGTGTTCTTCGACGCCGAGACGAAGGTGCCATCCACCATCAACCTGGAGCGGCTGGCCGGACCAGTGGAGAGCACGACCGGCGAGCTCATCTACTCGTGCGAGCCGAACCAGACCCGCCAAATCACGGCGGACGGGCAGCGCCGGTGAACGCGCGCCGGCAGCAGAAGCGGCGGAAGCAGTGGAAGGTCGGCATGCCCGCCAAGCCGCCCACACCCGCATCCACGTGGCGCAGGCTGTGGGACCGCGTCGGCCGTCTCGGTGTCTACGATCTCCTCGCCGGGCTGGTCGCGCTGGCACTGCTCGTCGGGGTGATTGTCGTGCCGGACGGGGCCGACTCGAAGCCGTTGCCCCTGCAGTTCCGGGTGGACCGCACCGCGCTCAGCGACCTGCCGATCGTCGTGTCGGACCTGCGATCGTGCGGTTGCTGGACAGGGCCGCGCGACCAAGCGGTCAAGAAGTTCAAGTTCGCGCTGGAAAACCGCGGTGACAGCCGGATCACCATCGGCGGTGGCGAGGGTTCCTCGGTCCGGCTGCTGGTCGCGTATCCCGAGGGCTTCCAGCCGTCGGTGACCTTTCCGGACGAGTCGTCTGTCGACAACAAGTATGTGTCAGTCCTGAACCCTCCGGACACCACCGTGTGGCACGCACGCAAGTCCAGGTCCGCCGCCAGTTCGCACATCGAGAACGGGCGGGAGCTGTTCGCCGTGCCCGCCGGGTTCGAGGTGTGGGCACTTCCACCAGTGCCGAATTACGTCGTCGAACGGCAGACCGCGGAGCTGATGACCTTCGCAACCATCGTCGATCGAACCGATTTGCTGCCGGGCGAGAAGTTCGCCGACGCACGGCTCGGACATGGGGCGTGGGTGTTCTTCATGCCCTTGCAGCGCACGTTCATCGACGAAAACCTGCGCGTGGCATCTGGTGTCTTCGTCGACACCGGCTCTCCGTGGCGGGCTCTTCCCAAGACGACGACGAAGGACACGGCCCCGTTCTTCATGATCCTCGGCATCGGCGTCTTCACGCAGGATGAGACCCCGAAGCTCGCGGGTTTCGCACCTGCCCCGCCCGACGACGAACTGGTGGATCCAGAAGACATGTGAGCACGCGCCGCGACCGCCGAGCGCACCGCCGACATCGTCCACGCCCTCGTCCCCCACTGGAACGGCCGCCCGGACCGGGAGGAGTTGTTCGGCCGGAACCCGGGCCGTTCGTCTCGGATCCGCTCGTCGGTGCCGGGCTGCCGGTCTGCCTGCCGGCCGCCCGGCACGCTGGGTAGGGCTCACAACACCCGCCCGGCCCGCCACCACGGTGGGCCGGCCTCATGCCGGATACCCGACGAATCAGTTTGGCGATGGTCGATGCACCTTCACCTCCTGCACCACCTCTGACACTCTGCAATCGCCGTATAACCCAGTGGATAGGGCGGGCTGAGGACGATGACAAAGCGTTGGTTGGTCACGGGGTGTTCGAGCGGACTCGGTCAGGCTCTCGCGGCCCGGCTCGCCGCCGAGGGCGACCAGGTGGTGGCGACCGCCCGGCGGCCGGAGACCCTGGACGGGTTGGTCGCCCAGTATCCGAACAACGTGGTGGCCGCCGCCCTGGACGTACGGGATCCGGAGCAGTGCGCAGCAGCGGTCGAGCGGGCGGTGGACGCCTTCGGCGGCGTCGACGTACTGGTCAACAACGCGGCCTACGGCCAGTTCGGCACCTTCGAGGAGGTCTCCGACGCGGAGCTCGCCGCGCAGTTCGCCACCAACGTTTTCGGGCCGTGGCGGCTCACCCGCACCGTGCTGCCGCTGTGGCGGGCGCAGCGCCGCGGGCATGCCGTCTTCGTCAGCTCGGTCTCCGGCGTGGTTCCCTTCCCGGGGCTCGCCGCGTACACCGCGAGCAAGTTCGCGGTGGAGGGGGCGGCCGAGTCGCTGGCCGCCGAGGCCGGCCACCTCGGGGTCAAGGTGACCATCCTGCAGCCGGGCGGCTTCGCCACCGATTACAGCGCCAACTTGCTGATGCCGGAGCACCGTATCGCGGACTACACGCCGGTCAGCGACGGCATGCTTGGCGCGCTGCACGGGATGAACACCAAAGCGGAGATCAACTCCCCCGAGCTCTTCGCCGACGTGGTCTGGCGGCTCGGTCAGATGGACTCGCCGCCGCTGCGGCTGCCGGTAGGACCGGACTCGGAGGCGTTCCTGGAGCCCGCCTACGACGCCCGGCGCAGTGAGTATGACCAGGTAATCAAGGCCGGCCATCACACCGTCAGGTGAGCAGGTGCGCGAGGCGCCCTTCGCTGGCTTACCGCGCCCCGAGGGAGGCGACGAGCCCTCGCCGGGACGACCACGACCTGGCGAACCCGTCGCCCTGCTTGTCGCGTTCCTCGCGGCGCCGGGTGTGACCGCGCTACTCAGGGTGATCGCGGGCGAACTCCCCATAGTGGACGGATCGCCCGCCGTCCAGATCGGCCGCTGGAACATTCCTGCGGCTTTCCCGCGACAATTGTGAAAGCTGCTCGGAATCGACGTGCGATGAGTGATTGACCCTTCATTCCGGTCACTCAATGCAATCATGTCGGGCAATGTTCCCATGATGTAGACGATTCGCGTATCGTGCCCCCTCGTGCCGCCCGTTCGCCCCTCCGACGCGACTCCCCCGCCGCCCCGCTCCGCCGCGGCGCGTACCACCCCGTCCGACGTGGACACCGCCGCGGTGCCGCTCCCGCCGGACGAGGGTGCCACCGCCGACCCGGCCTGGGCCGACGACGGACCGGTCGAGGCGCACCACGACACCCGGGAACTGGCGGCCCGGTTCGAGGACGAGAAACCGGGACGGGTGCTGTCCGGACCGGTCGGGCTGCTGTTCACCGGCGGCACGGTCGCGGTCGCCCTGCTCGCCCTTTGGCAGGTGTTCTTCCCGCTTCCGCAGGGCAGCAAGTACTACCTCATCTTTTTCCTCGCCGGCGTGCTGCCGATGGTTTTCCTGGCGTACCCGTCAGGGGTGCGGCTGCCCCGGCGGCCGGCGGAGCGGCCGGCGGACGACGGGCCGGCGGAGCGGCGGGGCCCCAGCCCGGCCGACTGGCTGCTCGCGCTCACCGCGCTGCTGGCCTGCCTCTACCCCGTGCTGCCGGTGACCCTCGGCACGGGCGGCGGCGGCTACGACGCGTTCCTCGACCGGCAGGGCCTGCTGGAGCCGCTGGACGTGGCGCTGGGCACCGTGCTGCTGCTCCTGCTGCTGGAGGCGTGCCGGCGCACCACAGGCTGGATCCTCCCCGCCGTCTGCCTGCTCTTCCTGGCCTACGGCTACTACGGCGGGCTGCTGCCGCAGGCCTGGCCGGTGGCCCACGCCGGGCTCGACTTCGCACAGCTGGTCGACGCCTTCTACAACTCCGACAGCGGCTTCTACGGCACCCCGCTGGACGTGGCCGCCTCGTACATCGTGCTGTTCACCATCTACGGCGCGGTGCTGGACCTCTCCGGGGCGGGCCGGTTCTTCGTCGAGCTCTCCGCCGCCGCCTTCCGCCGCTCCCGCACCGCCGCCGGGCGGACCGCCGTCGCCTCCGGCTTCCTGCTCGGCACGGTCTCCGGCTCCGGCGCGGCCACCACGGTCAGCATCGGGGCGGTGACCTGGCCGATCCTGCGCCGCGCCGGCTACCCGGCCGAACGGGCCGGCGGCATGCTGGCCGCCGCGGGCGTCGGCGCGATCCTCTCCCCGCCCACGCTGGGCGCCGCGGCCTTCATCATCGCCGAGTACCTGGGCGTGTCGTACCTCCAGGTGCTCGGCTGGGCGACCGTGCCGACGATCCTCTACTACCTGGGCATCCTGCTCTCCGTCGAGATCGACGCCCGGCGCTCCGGGGTCCGCCCGGTGGTCATCGACGCCGGCTCGGCCGGGCGCCTCCTGGTCCGCTTCGGCTACCACTTCCTCTCGCTCATCGTGATCATCGTGGTGCTCGCGACCGGCGCCTCGGCGACCCGGGCCGTGGTGATCGCCACCGTCCTGGCCGCCGCGCTCTCCTTCCTGGACCGCCGGCACCGGCTCACCCCCGCCCGGCTGGTCGAGGCGCTCAGCGGCGGCGTACGCGGGGTGCTCGCGGTGAGCGCGGTCTGCGCCGCGGCCGGCATCATCACGGCCACCACCACCAAGACCGGCCTCGGCCCGCAGGCCGCCGCGCTGCTGGTCGGCGGGGCGCAGGCGGTCAGCTCCGAGCCGGCCGTGGTGCTCGCCCTCACCGCGCTGCTCGCCGCCGTCGCGCTCAGCCTGCTCGGGCTGGCCGTGCCGGTGACCGCGTCCTTCGTGATCGGCTGGGTGATCATCGGTCCGGCGCTGCTGCACCTCGGCGTCGCCGCCCCCGCCGCGGCGATGTTCGTCTTCTACTTCGCGGTGCTGTCCGAGGTCTCCCCGCCGACCGCGCTGGCCGCGGTGGCCGCCGCCGCGGTCACCGGCGGCCGGCTGGTGCCGACCATGTGGCAGACCCTGCGGTACGCGCTGCCCGCCTACCTCATCCCGATCGCCTTCGTGATCACGCCGACCGGCCTCGGCCTGCTCGGCATCGGCGGGGTGGGCCGGATCGCGGTGGCCGGTGTGGTCTCCGCGCTCGGTGTCACCGTGCTGGCCGTGGCGGCCGGCGGCTGGCTGCCCGGCGTCGGTCCGGCCGGCCCGCCGGAGCGGATCCTCGGCGCGGTCGCCGGGCTGGTGCTGCTCTGGCTGGAACCCCTGCCCGTCGCGGTCGGCGCGGTGCTCGCCGCGCTGGCCGTCGCGGGCGTGCTCGTCCGACGTGGATCCGCCGGCCGCGCCGGCGGCCCGTCGGTCCCTGAATTGGTGGACCACCGGGAGGAGAAAAAGTGAGCCGGATCGACGTGCGGATCGCCGCGGGCGTCGGGGCGCTGGCCCTGGTCGCGGCCGGCGCCGCCGGATGCGGGGGCCGTCAGGACGGCGCGGCGAAAGACGACGCCGCCCGCGAGATCACCTGCAAGGTCACCAAGGACACCCGGGTCGGCATCGCCACCGGCAACGCCACCGGGGTCTACTACGTGGTCGGCAACGCGCTGGCCGGCCAGCTCTCCGCGACCACCGGAGGCAAGCTCACCGGCACGGCCGCCGAGACCGGCGCGTCCGTGCAGAACGTCGAGCAGCTCGTGGCCGGCCAGTACGACGTGGCGTTCTCCCTCTTCGACACGGCGGTCAACGCCGTGCAGGGCAAGGGCAGCTTCAGCTCCCCGCAGCCGGTCAAGGCGCTGGCCCGGATCTACGACAACTACACCCAGGTGGTCGTGCGGGCCGACTCCGGGATCACCTCGGTCGCCGGCATGAAGGGGAAGAAGATCTCCACGGGGTCGCCCAAGTCCGGCACCGAGGTCATCGCCAACCGGCTGCTCACCGCCGCCGGGCTGGACCCGGCCAAGGACATCCAGGCGCAGCGACTCGACCTGACCAAGACCGTCGACGGGATGAAGGACGGCAGCATCGACGGCTTCTTCTGGTCCGGCGGCGTGCCCACCGGCGGGGTGACCGACCTGTTCACCACCGCCGGTGACAAGGTGAAGTTCATCGACATCAGCCCGCTGCTGCCGAAGATGGCCGAGCTGAACCCGGCGTACCAGGCCGGCACCATCGGCAAGGACAGCTACCGGACCGGCGCCGACGTGCCCACCATCGTGGTGCCGAACGTGCTGCTGGTCCGGGACAACCTCGACGCCGACGTGGCCTGCGTGATCACGAAGACGGTCTTCGAGAAGAAGGACACGCTCGCCCAGGCCAACCCGGCCGCCAAGGGCATCGACCTGGCCAACGCCCGCAAGACCGACCCGGTGGGGCTGCACCGCGGGGCGGACCGGGCGCTCAAGGACCTCGGCGCGAGCTGACCCGACGAGCCGGGCCCGGAACGACCGTCCGGGCCCGGCCCCCCGACATCGACCGGGAGACCCCCGTGCCGCTGCCCCACCCCGCCCGCGTACGCCGGCACCACCGGCCCGCGGACCGCACCGGGCACCTCCGCTCGGTGCGGGTGCAACTGCTCGCGCCCATCCTGGTGGCCACGGTCGGTCTGGTGGTGCTCGGCGCCGCCCAGACCGACGCCGCGCTCGACGCCTCCGCCGACGCCGACCGGGCCCGCGTGCTCGCCGGCACCGCCACCGCCACCGTGCGGCTGGTGCACGAGCTGGAACGGGAACTGGGTGAGACGGCGGCGCTGCGCCAGCGCGGCGGCACCGCCGGCCGGCCGCTGGTCGACGCGCAGCGGCGCCGGGTGGACGCGGCGGTCGCCCGCTACCGCGCCGCCAGCGGCGACGCCCGGCGGGCCGCCCCGGACCTGACCCCGGTGCTCAACGACGCGGACGGCCGGCTGGGCCAGCTCGCGCCCACCCGGGACCTGGCGCTCGGCGGGGACCGCGGCGACCCGGCGTACGGGACGCTTGTCGAGTCGCTGCTCGCCGTCGCCGACGCGCTGCCCGCCCAGCTGCGCGACGCCGACCTGGCCAACGAGGCGCGGGAGGTGGCCGCGGTGGCCGCCCAGGAGCACCTCTCGGCACTGGAACGCGACCTGCTGCGCGGGGTGTTCGTCCGGGGCGCGCTGGTCCGGGGCGAGCTGGCCCGGCTGGGCCGGCTCCGGGGCGCCCGGGAGCAGCGCCAGGCCGAGTTCCTCCGGATCGCCGCCGGCCCGGCCAACTCCGCCTGGTACCGGCTGGTCGACGGCGCCGACGTGGAGACGTCGCGGCGGATGCGCGACGCCGTGCTGGACACCGACGGCGCGCCGGAGTCGCTGAAGACCGACGGCGACGCCTGGTACGTGGCGCAGAGCGGCGCCATCCGCCGCTACAACCTGCTCGGCCGGGAACTCTCCGACGGGCTGGACCGGGACGCCGCCGCGCTGGCCCGGATCGCCCGGCAGCGGGCCGTGCTCACCGCCGGCGCGACCAGCACGGTGGCGCTCGGCTCGCTGCTCACCGCCGTGCTGCTGGCGGTCCGGACCAGCCGGCGGCTGCGCCGGCTGCGGGTCGCGGCGCTCACCATGGCGAACCGGGAGCTGCCGGAGCGGATCACCGCGATCGCCGCGGGCGAGGGCGCGCCGGTCGCCGGCACGGCCACCCGGCTGACCGACGGGATCCGCCGGGACCGGGATGAGGTGGCCCAGGTGGCCGAGGCGTTCGACACGGTCAACAAGGCCGCGCTGCGGCTCGCCGGCGAGCAGGCGGAGCTGCGGCTGGACGTGACCCGGATGGCCGAGGCGCTGGCCCGGCGCATTCGTACGCTGATCACCCGCCAGCTCCGCCTGCTCGACGAGTTCGAACGCGAGGAGACCGACCCGGACGCGCTGGCCCGGCTCTTCGCCCTGGACCACCTCGCCGCCCGGCTGCGCCGCAACGGGGAGAACCTGCTGGTCCTCGCCGGCGGCGAGCCCGGCCGGGGGCACGAGGGCGCACTGCTCCTCGACGACGTGGTCCGGGCGGCCGCCTCCGAGATCGAGGACTACCCGCGGGTGGAGATCGACGTGCCGACGGCCGCCGTGCACGGCGCGGCGGCCGGCAACCTGGTGCACCTGCTGGCCGAGCTGCTGGAGAACGCCACCGTCTACTCCCCACCGGACGCCCGGGTGCTGGTGGACGGGCGGCGCACCGTGGACGGGCTCACCCTGCGGGTGCACGACCAGGGCATCGGCATCAGCGAGACCCGGCTGGCCACCATCAACGAGCGGCTCGCCGCGCCGGCCACGCTGTCCAGCGCCGCGGCGGGCAGCATGGGCCTGCACGTGGTGGCGCACCTGGCCGCCCGGCACGGCATCCGGGTGCAGCTGCACCACACCGCCAGCGGCACGGTCGCCCAGGTGGAGGTGCCCGAGGCGGTGCTGACCCGGGTCGAGTCGGTGACCCGGCGGCCGGCCGCCGATGCCCGCCCGGCGACCGGCCGCGGCGCCCCCTGGTTCCGGCCGAAGGCCACCGGCCCGGCGTCACGGCGGCCGGCCACCGGAGCC
>NZ_MUYZ01000104.1:0-19872 GCF_003013775.1 Micromonospora sp. MH33 | reverse complement strand
CGGCGCCGGGACCGTCCGGCTACGGGCCACCCACGCCGGCGCCGCAGGCCGGGCCACCAGCGCCGGGGCCGCAGGCCGGGGCGGCGGGGTGGTACCCGCCGGCCTGGCCGCAGCAGGCGGCCCCGCCCCCGCAGCCGGGCGCACCGCAGCAGCCGCCCGCACCACAGGCGCAGCCCGCACCGCCGCAGCAGCCGGGGCCGGCCGCGTACCCGGAGCAGGTCTGGACGCCGGCGAGCGGTGCCCCGCCGACGGCGGAGGACTTCGCGCGGCGACGGCAGGTTCGGCCGGTCGACCCGGTCGCCACCATGGGCGTCCGGGCGGTGGTCAACAAGATCGGGCTGGTCCGGCTCGCCCCGGGGCGGCAGGAGCAGGAGATGCGGCGCGACATCGAGATGGTGCGCCGCAACTTCGGCGGGCTGCGCCAGGTGACCGTGGTCAATCCGAAGGGTGGCGCCGGCAAGACGGTCGCCATCCTGCTGCTCGCCATGACCTTCGGCCAGAAGCGCGGCGGTTACGTGCTGGCCTGGGACAACAACGAGACCCAGGGCACCCTCGGGATGCGCGCCCAGCAGGACTTCCACTCCCGCACGGTCCGGGACATGCTGCGCGACCTGGCCCAGTTCCAGGGGCCGCACGGCCGGGTCGGCGACCTGTCGCAGTACGTCCGCTCGCAGGGCGAGGGGATGTTCGACGTGCTCGCCTCGGACGAGTCGGCGACCGGCGGCGAGATGCTGACCGCCGCGGCGTTCGCCGAGATCCGCGAGGTGGTCAGCCGCTTCTACAAACTGATCTTCGTGGACACCGGGAACAACGTCCGGGCGCAGAACTGGCAGGCCGCGATGGACGCCACCGACCAGCTGGTGGTCACCATGTCGGCGCGGAACGACTCGGCCGAGACCGCCGCCCGGATGCTCGACCACCTGGAGCAGAGCGGCCGGCAGCGGCTGGTCCGGCAGGCGGTGACGGTGGTGTCGATGCCGCCGTCCCGCAAGGAGATCGACCTGCCGGCCATCCAGGAGCACTTCGCCGCCCGGACCCGGGCGGTGCTGCTGGCGCCGTACGAGCGGCTCATCGACACCGGCGAGCCGATCCGGTACGGCCAGCTCTCCTCGGCCACCCGGGACGCCTGGTTGAAGATCGCCGCCTCGGTGGCGGAGGGGCTGTAGCAGACAGGCGCGACGGCCGGCTCCTCGCGGGGAACCGGCCGTCGCGTCGCTCAGTGGCTGGCCAGGGCGTCCCCGGCGGCCGGATCGCAGTCGCGGAGGAACTGGGCGCAGCGCGCCGCCTCGTCCGCCTCGCCGATCTCGCCGGCCGCCCGGGAGAGCACGTAGAGGCAGCGGAGGAAGCCCCGGTTGGGCCGGTGCGACCAGGGCACCGGGCCGTGGCCCTTCCAGCCGCTGCGGCGGAGCTGGTCGAGGCCCCGGTGGTAGCCGGTGCGGGCGTACGCGTACGCCGGGATGACCTGGCCCGCGTCGAGCGCCCGGGTGGCCAGCGCCGCCCAGCCCGCGCTGTAGGTCGGGAAGCGGGCGGCGACCTCGGCGTACGCCTCGTCGGTGTCCTGCTCGGCGGCGGCCGCCAGCGCGGCGTCGGCCTCCTCGTGTACGGGGAGCAGGGTGGCCGGTGGCTCAGGCAACAGGTTCTGCATCGCCCCATTCAACCCGCTTCGCCCAGGGGTACGCGAGGGGGGTCCGGCGAGCCGGTCGGCTGAACGGCTGAGGGTTTCGTCACGCCTGCGGTGCCCGCCCACGTACCCGCGGCCCATGCCGCGGCGCGACTTTTTCCACTACAACTACAGATCCGGAGCCTCCCCAGGACCCGGTTACGCAGGAGCCCGGTGGCCTGGCCGCCGGGCTCCTGTCCGTGCCGCCCGCGTTTGCCGGCTTGCCGCCGCGGGGCAGGATGATCTGGTGCCGACCCCACCACCCGCGGACGTCATCGAGCCGCACGCCAACCCCGATGAGATCGAGACCCGGACCGCGTTCGACCGGCGGCTGGCCGAGGGGAGCCTCGCCGGCCTGACCGTGCAGGGCCTCCGCCTCGACCTGGACCCGGTCCCCGACCTGCGCGGCGTCGAGGTCGCCGGCACCCTCTTCGTGGGCTGCCGGTTCGCCGACCGCGAGGTCGGCGCGGACCTGGTCCGGCGGGGCGCGAACGTCGTCCCGCCCTTCTCCGGGCTGCCCTACCCGACCCAGCCGTCCCACCTCTACACCGCCGACGACCTGGCCGCCGGCTTCGCCGAGGGCGGCTTCGAAGGGATGTACGACACCCGGGTGTACGCGCACTTCCGGGCGCACGGCGGCGCCCTGCCCGACGTGCGCGAGGCGCTCGGCCAGCGGCTGCACGACCACGGGGTGGACAACGCCCTGGCCGACGCCACCCGGGCCTGGCTGGCCGTGCACGGGCCGCAGTCCGTGGTGGGTGTGATGGGCGGGCACGCGGTGCCGCGCGGCAGCGCCGCGTACCGGATGGCGGCGGTGCTGGGCTGGGAGTTGGCGCGGGCCGACCGCCTGGTGGTGACCGGCGGTGGTCCCGGCGTGATGGAGGCGGCTAACCTGGGGGCGTTCCTCGCGGCCTGGCCGGCGGAGGAGCTGACCGCGGCGATCGACCTGCTGGCCACCGCGCCCGACTTCACCGACCACGACCGCTACACCGAGGCGGCGCTGCGGGTCCGGGAGCGCTACGCGGCCGGGCCGGCCCTGCCCACGCCCCGCCCGGCGGCGGCCGGCACCGAGTGGGCCCGCTCGGGCGGCCTGGCCATCCCCACCTGGCTGTACGGGCACGAGCCGGCGAACCTGTTCGCGGGGCGGATCGCCAAGTACTTCTCCAACGCCATCCGCGAGGACACCATCCTGCGGCTGGCCCGGGGCGGGATCGTCTTCGCGCCGGGCCGGGCCGGCACGGTGCAGGAGGTGTTCCAGGCGGCCACCAAGACCTACTACGGCACCGACGGGGCGAGTGGCGCGTACGTCTTCCTGGACCGGACCTACTGGACCACCGAGCTGCCCGTGGAGTCGCTGCTGCGGCCTCTCTTCGCGGCCTCCCCGTTCGGCGACCTGTCGGCCACGGTGCATCTCACCGACGACGTCCGCGAGGCGGTACGGGTGCTCACCGCCGGCTGAGACACGCGGAGGCCGGCACCCGATCGGGTGCCGGCCTCCGGTTCACGCGGTGGTCACTTCATGGTGGTGCCGGTGGAGCGCAGGTGCTCGCAGGCCTCCACGACGCGGGCGGCCATGCCGGCCTCGGCGGCCTTGCCCCAGACGCGCGGGTCGTACATCTTCTTGTTGCCGACCTCGCCGTCGACCTTCAGCACGCCGTCGTAGTTGCGGAACATGTGGTCCGCGACCGGCCGGGTGAAGGTGTACTGGGTGTCGGTGTCGATGTTCATCTTCACCACGCCGTAGTCCAGCGCCTCGCGGATCTCGGACAGCAGCGAGCCGGAACCGCCGTGGAAGACCAGGCTGAGCGGCTTCTCCTTGCCGTACTTGGCACCGACCGCCACCTGGATGTGGTGGAGCACCTCCGGGCGGAGCTTCACGTTGCCCGGCTTGTAGACGCCGTGCACGTTGCCGAAGGTCAGCGCCGCCATGTAGCGGCCCTTCTCGCCGAGGCCGAGCGCGTCGACCATGGCCAGACCGTCCTCGACGGTGGTGTAGAGCTTCTCGTTGATGGCGTTTTCGACGCCGTCCTCCTCGCCGCCCACGACGCCGACCTCGATCTCAAGGACGATCTTGCCCTTGGCGGCCTCGGTGAGCAGCTGCTCGGCGATCTCCAGGTTCTCCGCCACCGGCACGGCCGAGCCGTCCCACATGTGCGACTGGAAGAGCGGCTCCTGGCCGTTCTTCACCCGCTCCTGCGAGATGGCCATCAGCGGCCGGACGAACTTGTCCAGCTTGTCCTTCGGGCAGTGGTCGGTGTGCAGCGCGATGTTCACCGGGTACTTCTTGGCCACCTCGTGCGCGTACGCGGCGAAGGCCACCGCGCCGGTCACCATGTCCTTCACGGACGGGCCGGACAGGTACTCCGCGCCGCCGGTGGAGACCTGGATGATGCCGTCGCTCTCCGCGTCGGCGAAGCCCTTGAGCGCCGCGTTCAGCGTCTGCGAGGAGGTCACGTTGATCGCGGGGTACGCGTACCGGCCGGCCTTGGCCCGGTCCAGCATCTCCGCGTAAGCCTCGGGGGAAGCGATGGGCATGTCGAACGCTCCTTACTTACCGCTCTCGGCCGTGCAGGCCGCTCTCTTCCTTGGGTGCGCCGGACCGCGCTGTCCACCGCGGGAAGTATCCCGTAGGAGCGCGCGGCGGACACAACCGACCCGGGAACCGCTCATCGTTCCCCCAGGCTGTCCGGCACCACGACGCTGATCAGCCAGCTCACCACCGCCACCACGATGGCGCCCCAGAACGCGGCCCAGAAACCGTTCACGTGGAACGGCAGATCCAGCCCACGGGCGATCCAGTCGGTGAGCAGGAACAGCAGGGCGTTGACCACGAGCGCGAACAGACCGAGCGTGAGCAGGTAGAACACGCATCCGAACACCTTGACGACCGGCTTCAGCACCGCGTTGACCACGCCGAAGATGAGCGCCACCACGACCAGGGTGAACACCGTGTTGAATCCGTTGCGGCCGGTCACCTCCACCCCGGGCACGATCAGCGTGGTGATCCACAGTGCGACCGCGGTGATCGCCAGCCGGATCAGGAAGCCCACGTCACCATCCTGGCACCGGGTGTTCCCCTCGGAGGGGACAATCGCCGACTCCGCCGTTCCGCCCGCCGCCGAGCGCGGACCCGGGTCAGCCCGTACGGTGTGGTGGTGACTGCCCGCACCGAGATCCAGGGAGGGACGATGGGTCAGCCCGAGGAGGACTTCGCCCCGAGCGACCACCTCGCTCCGGAGGAGCGCGACCTGGAGGCGGAGCCGGCCGACGCGGTCGAGCAGGCCGCGGCGGTCACCCCCGAGGAGGGCGACGGCGAGCCGCACCGGGGCCTGGAGGTCGACGACTGGGACGCCATGGAGCAGGCCCGGGTGGTCGCCGCCGACGAAGACGACTACCGCTGAGCACGCGGGCGGGGCCGGTGGCCCGCGCCCGCGTCAGCGCAGGCCGGTGACCTGCTTCGGGTGGGCCGCCGTCCACTCGCCGAGCCGGTCGGCACGCAGCGCGTCGAGGAAACCCGGGGCCAGGGCGGGGTCGAGCCGGAACCCGTACGGCTCCCGGTCCGTGTAACGGACCGGCAGGCCGACCGCGACCGGCTCGACGGTGGCCGCCTTCCCGGCCACGGAGACCAGCGTCAGCAGGGACGTCTCCCCGGTGTCGGTCACCAGGCCCGAGCCGACCTGTGTGATCAGGCGGTTGAGCAGCACCGGGTTGGTCAGCACCCCCTGCTCACGGATCTGCGTGAGCAGTCCGGCCGCGTACCGGCCCGCGTTGCGGTCCCGGTCCAGTCCGGCGTCGGGCAGCCCGTACCGCTGGCGGAGCACGTCCACCGCGGCGGCGCCGTCGAGCCGCTGGCACCCGGCCGGGTAGGTCCGGTGGGTGTGGTGGGAGCGGACCGGGGTCGGCAGGCAGACCGGCACGCCGCCGACCGCGTCGGTGAGCTCGCGGGTCGCCCCGTAGGTGAGCACCGCGCCCGCGTCAATCCGCACGCCGGTCAGCTGGGCGACCACCTGCCGGGTCGCCCGGTATCCGGCGGCCAGATCCTTCCCGGCCGGCCCGGCGCCGAAGGCGAAGGACGCGTTGAGCTTGTCGGTCCCCCGGCCGGGGATCGGCACCAGCAGGTCGCGAGGGAGGGAGACCAGGTAGAGGCGGCTGCGGTCCGCCGGGACGTGCACCAGAAGCACGGAGTCGGCGCGCCGGCCCGCGCCGGCCTGGTCCAGGCCGAGGAGCAGCACGTTCAGCGCCCCGGTGGGCGGCGGCGAGGGCGTGGCCAGCAGGTTCGCGGTCTCCGGCGGGCGCGGCGCGATCGCGGTGAAGCCGGCCAGCGCGGCGGCGACCACGGCCAGCGCCGTACCCGCGAGCCGGAGCCGCAGCCGGCGACGCCGGCGGCGGACCACGGCCCGGTCGATGGCGGCCCGGACCGGGCCGGTGGGCGGGGTCAAGGCCTCGCGCCGGGCGAAGGCGGCCCGCAGGTCGTCCTCGATCATCAGCAGACCTCCACGTACTCGGCTCGGAGGGTGGCCAGGGCCCGGGAGATGCACGAGCGCACGGTGCCGACGGCGCAGCCGAGGATCTCCGCGATCTCCGCGTCGGGCAGGTCCTCGTAGTAGCGCAGCACGAGCGTGGCCCGCTGCCGCCGGGGCAGCCGGGACAGCCACGACCAGATCTGGTCGCGGTCCACCGCGGACTGCGCGTGGTCGCTCGGCGCCGGCACCGCCTCGTCCGGTTCGCCGCGCAGCAGCACCCGGCGCGCCCAGGAGCCCCGCCGCCAGTCGATGAACTGGTTGGTGAGCATCCGGCGCACATACCGCTCGGGGACGTCGCTGCGGGCGACCCGGCGCCAGTTGAGCTGGACCCGGACCATGGTCTCCTGCACCAGGTCCTGGGCCTGGTGCGGATCGCCGGTCAGCATGACCGCGTACCGTAGCAGGGCGCTCAACCGCGCGTCGGCGAACTCCTCGTACGTCATTGCACCTCCCGGTGTCCCGCCCTGTTGACGGGCACAGGCCGGCGGAACATTGCACCAACGTTGATCAGCCGTTCGGTCAATATCTGCCGGTGACGGCGTCCCGGGACAGCGGGGTGACTTAAGGGTTCTTTAAGCTCCACGGGCTCCACCTGATCATTTACGGGAGGAACCCCCAACCATGCTTTCCCACTCCACCCGGCGCTGGCTCGCCGGGTTGGGCGTCGCAGGCGCGTTCGTCGCCGCCTCCGCCACCCCCGCCTTCGCCGCGAACCCCACCATCGCCGAGGTGGTGGGGGCCGAGGGCTTCTCGCTGTACGCGAACGACGTCATCGTCGCTCCGGACGGCCCCGAAAAGTGGATCTCGCTCTACTCCCTGGTGGACGAGCCGTTCACCGACTACACCGTCAAGGTGGACCGCAGTGCGGTCGACGGCTTCGCCGAGGTGCAGAAGCCGGAGGGACCGGGCTCCTGCACCGAGGCCGGGGCCGTCCTGACCTGCACGGTGAAGAACGACGCGGAGCCGGACCTGGACCTGCTCTCCCTCCCGGTGCTGCCGCGGGACGGGGCGAAGGCCGGGCAGGAGGGCCAGCTCCAGTTCACCGTCACCACCCCGAACGCCGGAACGGCCACCTTCCGTTCCACTGTGACGATCGGTGAGGGCGTCGACCTGACGTCCGAGCCCTTCGTCAACCTGACCGGCACCCCGGGCAGCACCGTGCCGGCGCCCCTGTCCGTGGGTAACCAGGGCAAGACCGATGCCGAGGACGCGGTGCTGTTCTTCTTCGGCTCGTACGCTCTCGCACCGGCCAAGCGGTACGAGAACTGCGAGTACTTCGAGGACAACTTCGAGGAGTACGCGTACGCCTGCACCCTCGACGCCACCGTGGCGGCGGGCGGCAGCGCGAAACTCGACGACTCCTTCGGCTTCGCCGTCCCCGGGGACGCCTGGGCACCGAACACCGACTACGGCTTCGCGATCTGGATGACCCCCGCGGACTGGCAGGCGTTCCGGTCGCAGGTGCCCGACTTCGGCAAGAGCGCGAAGGGCGACGAGGGGGTCCTGAAGCTCACCCCCACCGCTCCCTCGCGGGCCCTGGCCCGCGCGATGCAGCAGACGGACGTCGACCCGACCAACAACGAGACCATGATCCAGCTGGCGGTCAAGGGCAACCAGAAGGCCGATGTCGCGGCCAACGGCGCCACCCTGGACGCCGAGGTCGGTGCCACCGTCCCGGTGACGGTCGGCTTCACCAACAACGGCCCGGCGGCGATCAACGCCGGCGGCGAGGACGGCATCTACACCCTGGCGCTGGTCACCCTGCCCAAGGGCACCACCGCCGTAAAGGCGCCGGAGCAGTGCGCCGACGCCGAGGGCGAGTTCGGCCCGGACTCCGGCAAGGCGGGCGCGGCCGTCTACGCGTGCTTCGTGCCGGGCGTGGTGGGCAGCGGCAAGAAGGCCGAGTTCCCGTTCTCGCTCCGCGTCGACCAGCCCGGCACCCTCGCCGGCAAGGTCGAGCTGTTCCACGGTGGCCCGGACGAAACCAACCGCAAGGACCTGAACCCCGCCAACGACACTGCGAAGATCCTGGTGAAGGCCTCGGGTGACGGTGGTCAGGGTGGCGGCGGCGGCACGCTGCCGATCACCGGTTCCTCCACCGGCCTGATCGCCGGCATCGGCGCGCTCCTGCTCGCGGCCGGCGCGGCCGGCTACGTGGTGTCCCGCCGCCGCAAGACCCGCTTCGTCGCCTGATTAAGCACCAGCGGAACCAAGGTGCCCCGCCGACCACCCGGTCGGCGGGGCATCGCCATATCCGGGCCACCAGTAAGACCCACCAAGCCGGCCCGGACGACGGCCGCCCACGTCAAGTTTCCGGGGAGCCCGACCCGCGCAGGGATCAAGCCTGACCGCCCGGAGCGGGTCGGGCTCCCCGGAAACCCCACCGCAACCACGACCAGACAAAACGAATCGACACCCCTGAGAGCATCAGAACCGTGCTGCTGACCCTGACCACGACTCACCGCCCCGCCACCGACCTCGGCCACCTCCTTGTCAAGCACCCGGACCGCGTGCAGAGCTTCGACCTGCCCGCCGGCACCGCGCACGTGCTCTACCCCGAGGCGGACGAGGCGCGGTGCACGGCGGCGCTGCTGGTCGAGGTCGACCCGCTCAAGCTGGGCGGCGGCCGGGGCCGCCGGCAGGCGACCACGCCGGACAGCTTCACCCTCGGGCAGTACGTCAACGACCGCGCGTACGCGGCGTCCAGCCTGCTCTCCTCGGCGCTGGCCAAGGTGTTCCGCTCGGCCCTGCGCGGCGAGTCGCGGGACCGTCCGGAACTGGCGGCCGCCGCCATTCCGCTGGAGGTGCGGGTGCCGGTGCTGCGCTGCCGGGGCGGCGCCGAGCTGGCCGTACGGGTGTTCGCCCCGCTCGGCTGGACCGTGACGGCCACCCCGATCCCGCTCGACGAGGCGTACCCGGAGTGGGGCGACAGCCGCTACGTCGACCTGACGCTGACCGGGACACTGCGCGTCGCCGACGCGCTCAACCACCTCTACGTGCTGCTGCCGGTGCTGGACGACGCCAAGCACTACTGGGTGGCCCCGGACGAGGTGGACAAGCTGCTCCGGGCCGGTGCCGGCTGGCTGGCCGACCACCCGGAGCGGGGCCTGGTCACCCGCCGCTACCTGGCGCACCGGCGTGCCCTCGCCGGGGAGGCGCTGGCCCGCCTGGCCGAGCTGCGCCTCACCGACGAGCCGTCCGCCGACGACAGCGTGGAGACCGAGCAGCCCGCCGAGGCGCCCCGGGCCTCGCTGGCCGTACGCCGGCGCGAGGCGGTGCTGGCCGCGCTGCGCGACAGCGGGGCGTCCCGCGTGCTGGACCTGGGCTGCGGGGGCGGCGCGCTGCTCACCGCGCTGGTGGCCGACCGGCGGTTCACCGAGGTCGTCGGCACCGACGTGTCCAGCCAGGTGCTCGCCCTGGCCGCCCGGCGGCTGCGGCTGGACCGGCTGCCGGAGCGGCAGCGGGACCGGATCCGGCTCTGGCAGTCGGCGCTGACCTACCGGGACGACCGGCTGCGTGGCTACGGCGCGGCGGTGCTGATGGAGGTGGTCGAGCATCTCGACCCGCCTCGACTGCCGGCGCTGGAGGACGCCGTGTTCGGCCACGCCCGGCCCGGCACGGTCGTGGTGACCACGCCGAACGTGGAGTACAACGTCCGCTACGAAGGGCTCGGGCCCGGCCGGTTCCGGCACGCCGACCACCGTTTCGAGTGGACCCGGCCCGAGTTCGCGGCCTGGGTCGAGCGGGTGGCGGCGACCCACGGCTACACGTCCACAATCGGCGGGATCGGCGACGAGGACCCCGAGTTGGGCGCCCCGACCCAGATGGCGGTGCTGACCTGCACCGACCAGACGACCCGGAAGGAGGAGACGACCCGATGACCGTCCTGGACATTCCCGAGCTCGCCCTGGTGGCGCTGGTGGGCGTCTCCGGCTCCGGCAAGTCGACGTTCGCCGGCCGGCACTTCCGGCCGAGCCAGGTGCTCTCCTCGGACACGTTCCGCGGCATGGTGGCCGACGACGAGAACGACCAGTCCGCCTCCGGCGACGCGTTCGACGCACTGCACCACGTGGCCGGGATCCGGCTGCGCCGGGGCCGGCTCACCGTGGTCGACGCGACCAACCTCCAGCCGCACGCCCGGGCCGGGCTGATCAAGGTGGCGCGGGAGCACGACGTGCTGCCGGTGGCGGTCGTGCTGGATGTGCCGGAGGCGGTGGCCTGGGAGCGTACGCGGGCCCGGGCCGACCGGACGCACGGCCGGCAGGTGCTCGCCCGGATGCAGCGGGACCTGCGGCAGTCCTACGGGCGGCTGGCCCGGGAGGGCTTCCGCAAGGTGCACGTGCTGCGCGGCGTCGAGGAGATCGAGGCCGCCGAGATCCGCTACGAGAATCTGTTCAACGACCGGCGCGAGCTGACCGGGCCGTTCGACGTCGTCGGCGACGTGCACGGCTGCCGCGAGGAGCTGGAGGCGCTGCTGCTCCGGCTGGGCTGGTCACTGCGCCGCGACGACGCGGGTCGCCCGGTGGACGCGGTGCACCCGTCGGGGCGTACCGCGGTCTTCGTCGGTGACCTGGTGGACCGCGGCCCGGACTCCCCCGGGGTGCTGCGCCTGGTCATGGGCATGGTGGCGGCCGGCCACGCGATCTGCGTGCCGGGCAACCACGAGCAGAAGCTGCTGCGCAAGCTGCGCGGCCGCGACGTGCGGCTCACGCACGGCCTGGCCGAGACGATGGCCCAGCTGGCGTCGGAGCCGGCGGAGTTCGTCGCCGAGACGGCGGCCTTCATCGACGGCCTGGTCAGCCACTACGTGCTGGACGGCGGCCGGCTGGTGGTGGCGCACGCCGGCCTCAAGGAGGCGTACCACGGTCGGGCGTCCGGCCGGGTGCGGTCGTTCGCGCTCTACGGGGAGACCACCGGCGAGACCGACGAGTACGGCCTGCCAGTGCGCTATCCGTGGGCGCGCGACTACCGGGGTTCGGCCATGGTCGTCTACGGCCACACCCCGACGCCGGAGCCGGAGTGGGTGAACAACACCATCTGCCTGGACACCGGCTGCGTCTTCGGCGGCAGGCTCACCGCGCTGCGCTACCCCGAGAAGGAGCTGGTCGCCGTCCCGGCGGTCAAGGAGTGGTACGCGCCGGCCCGCCCGCTGGTCGCACCCACGCCGGCCCGGCCGGACACCGTGCTGGACCTGGCCGACGTCACGGGACGGCGGCACCTCACGCACGCGTACGGGACGCTGACCGTGCCGGCCGAGAACGCGGCCGCCGCACTGGAGGTGATGAGCCGGTACGCGCTCGACCCGGACCGGCTGGTCTGGCTGCCGCCGACCATGGCACCCTGCTCGACCTCGACTGTGGAGGGGTTCCTGGAGCACCCGGCGCAGGCGTTCGCCGACTACCGGGCGGCCGGCGTGGACCGGGTGGTCTGCGAGGAGAAGCACATGGGCTCGCGGGCCGTGGTGCTGGTGGAGCGGGAGCCGGGACGATTCGCCGGCGGGGCGGTGCACACCCGCACCGGCCGGCCGTTCTTCGGGCCGCCGCTGGACGGGGAGCTGCTGGCCCGGGTCCGCGCGGCGGTCACCGGGGCCGGCCTCTGGGCCGAGCTGGACACCGACTGGCTGCTCCTCGACTGCGAGCTGCTGCCCTGGTCGGCGAAGGCGGGCGGGCTGATCCGCGAGCAGTACGCCGGGGTCGGCGCGGCCGGCCGGGCGGCCCTGCCGGCGGTGCTCGGCACGCTGGACGCCGCCGCCGCGCGCGGTCTGCCGGTGGGTGAGCTGCGCGGCCGGATGGCCGGCCGGGCGGCCGAGGTGGAGGCGTACTCGGCGGCCTACCGGGCGTACGTCGGGCCCACCGACGGGCTGCGCGGGGTGACGCTGGCGCCGTTCGCCGTGCTGGCCGGGGCCGGAGCGAGCTACGCCGGCCGCGACCACGGCTGGCACCTGGCGCTGGCCGACCGGCTCTGCGCCGCCGACCCGGAGTTCTTCACCCCGACCCGACGGCAGGTGGTCGACCTGGCCGACGAGGCGGCGGTGGCCGCCGCGACCGACTGGTGGCTGTCGCTCACCGCGGCCGGCGGGGAGGGCATGGTGGTCAAGCCGTACGGCGGGCTGGCCGCCCGCTCGCCGAAGGGGTCGCTGCTCCAGCCGGGGATCAAGTGCCGGGGCCGGGAGTACCTGCGGATCATCTACGGTCCCGGGTACACCGGGCCGGGGCAGCTCGCCGCCCTGCGCAAGCGGTCCCTGGGGCGCAAGCGCGGGCTGGCCCTGCACGAGCACGCGCTGGGCCTGGCCGCCCTGGACGCGCTGGCCGAGGACGCCCCGCTCTGGCGCCGCCACGAGCTGGTCTTCGCCATCCTCGCCTGCGAGTCCGAGCCGGTCGACCCACGGCTGTGACCCGTCCGCCCGGTCCGGCGCGGTGCCGGACCGGGTCCGGGTACCCTTTGTGGCCGTGGACACAGCAGAGAAGACCCGGGTGCTCTCCGAGAGCGTGGCCCTGAACCCGCTCGACCCGAAGGACCTCATCCACACCTTCGGGATGATCGGCGTCTGGGCGATCCTCTTCGCCGAGACCGGCCTGCTGGTCGGCTTCTTCTTCCCGGGCGACTCGTTGCTCTTCCTGGCCGGGGTGGCCGCCTCGCCGGTGGCCGACGCGATCTTCGGATCCGGCACCCGGCTCTCGCTGGCCGGCCTGCTGATCGGCGGGCCGCTCTGCGCGATCGCCGGCGCACAGCTCGGGCACTGGCTCGGCGCGCGTTACGGCAAGCGGATGTTCGACCGCCCCAACTCCCGCCTGTTCAAGCGGGAGTACGTGGAGAAGGCCGAGTACTACTTCCAGAAGTTCGGCCCGGCGAAGGCCGTGGTGCTGGCCCGGTTCATCCCGATCGTGCGGACCTTCCTCAACCCGGTGGCCGGGGTGCTCGGCATGCCGGCCCGGCAGTTCCTCCTGTGGAACGTGGTCGGGGCGATCCTCTGGGTGGACGGCATCCTGCTGATCGGCTACCTCCTGGCCGACCAGATCTACAACGCGATCGGCGACAAGATCGACCGGTACATCCTGCCGGTGGTCGCGCTGATCGTGCTGATCTCGGTGCTGCCGATCCTCTTCGAGTTCCTCCGCGACCGGCGGGCGCGCAAGCGCGGCGAGGCGGTCGCGGTGGTCGCCGCGGCCAGCGCGGCGGGTGCCGTGGACGCGGTCCGGGACGCGGTTGAGGGCGACGACGACCAGCACCGGCGCGGCGGGCAGCACCGCCGCTGACCCCGGACACACCGAAGGCCGGCCCCCTCTCGGGGAGCCGGCCTTCGACTACGACCTGTCGACCTGCGGGTGGTACGGATGACGGCAGCCGTCACCTGTGGCCATCCGGGCTCGGCGCGTCTGACGCCGCGCCAGGACCCCGGACAGCCATCCGATGGGTGGCGCCACCCCTGGCACGCCACCCATCGCCGCCGCACTCAACCGAGGCGGCCACCCCGGACTCGGACACGTCCGGATTCAGCGGGCCTTCTTGGTGGCCCGCTTCCGCGGCGGGGTGAGCAGATCCGCGATCGTGGCGATCGCGGTCGGCACCAGCCGGTAGTACGCCCAGACACCGCGCTTCTCCCGCTCCAGCAAGCCGGCCTCGGTGAGGATGCGCAGGTGGTGGCTGACCGTCGGCTGCGAGAGGCCGAGCGGCGCGGTGAGGTCACACACGCACGCCTCCCCCTCGGGAGCCGACTGGATCAGGCTGAGCAGCCGCAGCCGGGCGGGGTCGGCGAGGGCCTTGAGGACCCCCGCGAGCCGCTCGGCGTCGGCACGTTCGATCGGCTCGCCGGCAAGCGGCGAGATCTGAGGCATGGTCATTTCAGCCAACGCAGTTCCCACGTATTCCATCCTTCCACCAGCAGCATCGATCCGCCTGCATATCAGCAGATCCGAATCGGCAAACTTTTACGCCACAAGGCCGAGGTCAGCCAACGTATAGGCCGCCCGATAAGGCAGTCCGGCGGCTCGCACCGCGTCGCCGGCACCTCGATCAACAATAACCGCCACACCCACCACCTCGGCCCCGGCCTCGCGCAATGTCTCGACAGCGGTCAACACGCTGCCGCCCGTGGTCGAGGTGTCCTCGACCGCCAGGACCCGGCGCCCGGCGACCTCCGGGCCCTCGATCCGTCGCTGGAGACCGTGCGCCTTGCCCGCCTTGCGTACCACGAAGGCGTCCAGCGGGCGGTCGGTCCCGGCCGACGCGTGCAGCATCGCCGTGGCCACCGGGTCGGCCCCGAGGGTCAGCCCGCCCACCGCGTCGTACGCCCAGTCGGCGGTGAGGTCGCACATCACCCGACCGATCAACGGCGCCGCCCGGTGATGGAGCGTGACGCGACGCAGATCGACGTACCAGTCCGCCTCCCGACCCGACGAGAGCACCACCCGGCCGTGGACCACAGCCAGGTCAGTGATGAATTTACGCAGGTCGTCGTGGTCCCCCATGGCGATAGAGGGTACTTCGCAAGTCTGGGAGGCGGGCGTGGGGTCCACCCGGTTCAACCCTGCGGGCGACCGACGGGTGGCGATGTCCAACTACGCTGTGCGACCGTCCACCCCGGTCAGCGGACGGGCATCCCGGCGACGGGACACCCGCCGGGCCCGCCCGCGGTCAGTCGCCGGCCCGGCCGACCCGGCCGCGGATGTCCCGGGAGACGCCGCGCAGGAGCCGCCGCGGCGCGTGCCGCAGCCCCGCCACGGCCAGCTTGTACTTCCAGCTCGGCACGCTGACCGCCTTGCCTTTTCGCAGGTCACGCAGCCCTTCGTCGACCACCTCGTCGGTCCGTAGCCACATCCACGCCGGGGTCCGCGACATGTCGATGCCGGCCCGCTCGTGGTAGCCGGTGCGGGTGTAGCCGGGGCAGAGCGCCATCACGCGTACGCCGAGCGGGGCCACCGACTGGCCGATCGATTCACTGAAATTCGTCACCCAGGCCTTGCTGGCCGAGTACGTCGATCCCGGCATGGGGACACCGAAACCCGCAACGGAAGAGACATTTATCACTGCCCCGTGACCTCGCTCGACCATGGGACCAAGGGCCGCGTGGGTCAGCCGCAGCACGGCCAGCACGTTGAGCCGGATCAGCCGGGCCTCGTCCGCGACGGCCGACCGTACGAACGGGGTGTTGAGGCTGATCCCGGCGTTGTTGACGAGCAGCTCCACCGGTGGGTCGGCGGCCAACCGGCCTTCGACCGCGGCGCAGCCGTCGTCGGTGGACAGATCCGCGGCGATGGTCTCGACCCGGTGCCCGTGCCGGCCGGTCAGCTCGGCCGCCAGGGCGTCGAGCCGGCCCGCGTCCCGGGCCACCAGGACGAGGTCCCAGCCGTCGGCGGCGAGCCGGCGGGCGAACGCCTCGCCGATACCCAGGCTGGCACCGGTGATCAGGGCCCGGCGCGGAGCGGAGGGTGCGTCGGTCATGGGCGGTCCTCGGGGGGTGGGGTCGGCCCGGGCGGAGCCGACGGCGGCGGGGTGGGGGGCGCGGCGGGCGGCGGCGGGGCCGACACCGGCCCGGGCGGCGGGGCCCAGGGCGAGGGGTGTCCATAGACCGGCGCGGCGGAGACGGGAGGACCGTAGGTCGGGGCGGCGGGACCGTATCCCGGGGCCGGCGGACCGGCCGCCGGGGTCGAGACCGGCGGCGGACCGTAACCGGGACCGGCTGGGACGGGCCCGGCCGGCGGGCGTCGCCGACCCGGGCCAGCAGGTCGGCGGTGATCCGGTCGTCGGCGCCGAGGCGGAGCGGGGCGGCCCGCTGCCCGACCAGCACGGCCAGGCCGCAGCAGCCGCAGAACAGGCCCAGCCCCGCGACCACCCAGGTGGTCACCCGGGCGCCGGCCCGGCCGGAGAGCAGGCCGAGGGCGAGCCCGGCGAGCAGCAGCGCGACCAGCACGCCGAGCACCGCCGAGAGCACCGTGGAGCCGCGCAGCAGCGAGGCCACCCCGTCGATCTCGCCGCCGCCCGCGCCGGTCCCGCGCGCCGCCTCCCGGAACCGGTCCACCGTGCCCGCCGTGACCAACAGGTTGGCGACCGCGTACGCCACGGCGCCCACCGCCATCAGCAGCAGCAGCGCCGCCGCCGAGACCACCGCGCCGGGCCGGCGGGGTGGGGCCTGCTGGGGGTACGACACGACAGATCCCTCCGGTAGGCGTCGGCTTGCAACCTACTCGGAGGGATCGTCGGCGTCGCTCTTATCCGGGCGTCAACTTCCGGAAGGCGGCTCGCCCTCGCGGCGCTCGCCCGACTCCGGCGACGGACCGGCCTGCCCCGGCTGTCCCGGAGCGGGCTGGCCCGGGTAGCCGGGCGTGGCGGGGTAGCCCGGAGCCTGGGGGTAGCCGGGCTCGGCCGGGTAGGCGGCACCCGGGACCGGCGGCTCCCAGGCCGCCTTGGGCTTGCGGAAGAACTCGTTGGCCTTCGGCAGCGCCAGCAGGATCAGCGCGGCCAGCAGGGCCAGCAGCGACACCAGGCCGAGCAGCAGGGTGACCGGGCCGTACCAGGACGGCAGCGCGTCCTCCAGCCGGCGCTGGATCTCCTGGCCGCTCGGCATGTCGCCGTTGGTGGAGCCGCCGCCGGTGAGCCCGCCGGAGACGCCGTTGAGCAGACCGCCGCCCGTGCAGCAGAGCAGGACGCCGCCCAGCACCCAGGTGGTGATCCGGGAGGCGTTCTTCCCCCGGTTGTTCAGCAGCGCGAGCACGACGAGCCCGACCGCGAGCAGCAGTGTCAGCACGGCGGCGCCGAGGCTGAACGCGTAGGCGATGTCGCCGGCCTGCTCGGCCGACGTGCCGGCGTACGCCTCCTTCAGCACCTTCCGCACCGTGCCGAGGGTGGACAGCGTCACGATCAGGTTCAACACCTGGATGACGGCGACGAGGATGAGCAGCCAACTGGAAACCGTCACCACGCCCGGACGCGCGCGGGGCGGGGTGCCCGGAGCATCGACCATGATTCTCCCTCCCTTGATCAGAGGACCACCGTAACGAAGCCGGGCCAGGTGGGCACGACGCGACAGCCGGGAGCGGTGCGGGATTCAGCGACCGGACGGCTGCCGCCGGCAGAGCCGCCGGTACTCGGCGGTCACCACCGCGAGCAGGAAGAGATCCACGCCGAGCGCGAAGACCGCGCCGAACTGGTTGACCGTGAAGCTGAAGATCTGCCCGAACAGCAGGTCCACGAGGAGAGCGAGCTTGAACAGCCGGAAGGCCCGCGCCTGGTCGCTGGGGAGCAGCAGGGCGCCGCGGATGCTCAACACGGCGGTGATCAGCGCGGAGACCGAGACCCCGAGCACCGCACCCCACTCCTGCTGGTCGGGCAGTTCGCCGGTGATCGCGTCCAGCAGGACCCGCAGCACCACCACGAACGGTTCGCCGACCACGTAGAGCACCACCACCGCCACCACCCAGCGGTGCGTGGTCACCCAGACCGCCGCGCGGCGGGCCCGGAGCAGCCAGGGCTGCCAGAACCGGGGTGCGGGTGGCTCCCGCCGGGGCACCGCGTCCAGCAGCCGGGCCACCGCCGCCTCGACGTCCGGGCCGCAGTCCCGGACCAGCCGCAGCACCGCCGCCCGGCGCCGGGCGGTGAGGCCGGTGGTGAGCCCGCCGACCACGGTGTAGAGGGCGTTCGCCGTGCGCTCCGGCCCGGAGAGCCGGGTCCGGCCGCGCAGCGCCTGGGTGATCACGACCAGCAGCGCGAAGGCGACGTAGATGATGCTGGCGGCCGGGGCGTAGAAGTAGTCGGTGCCGGCGGTGACGAACTTGCCGACCTCGTCGATGAAGAGCCCGAAGCCCATCCCGCCCAGGATCGCGCCCAGGATGCGCGCCGCGCTGCCCAGGAAGACCAGCCCCACCCCGAGGCCCGCGGTCATCAGCAGGCCACCCCAGAGCACGTGCGCGATGTGCAGCCCGCCGCCGCCGAGCCGCGGGTAGCCGGTCGCCTGGAGGTACGCCCGGGTGAGCAGCACCGTCACCACCCCGGACAACACGAACGCCTGAAGGTACGACGGCGCCTCCAGTGCCCGGGGCGGTCGCGACCAACGGGACGGACGGGCGGCCACCCGCCCGACGTTAGTAGCCGCGCCACTCCGCGCGGGCGTACTCCAGCACTCTGGGCTGCAGCAACGTGGAGGCGGGCACGTCCAGCCGGGCGCGGTCGGCGGGGAAGGTGGCCGCCGCGGCGAGCACCGACGGGGTGAGGAAGCGCAGCGGCGGCGCGTCGGCGGGCAGCCCCAGCGCGGGCGGTGTCCCGCCCGGCGCGGCGAGCACGAAGCCCCAGTCGCCGAAGCTCGGCACGTCCACGTGGTACGGCACCGTGGCGAAGCCCGCCTCGCGGATCGACCGCTCGATCGACCAGTACGACCGGGGCGCGAAGTACGGCGAGCCGGACTGCACGACGAGCCGCCCGCCGGGGCCGAGCACCGGCCGGATCAGCGCGTAGAACTCGATCGTGTAGAGCTTGGCGGTGGCCGTCTCGTCCGGGTCGGGCAGGTCGGCGATGACGACGTCGAAGCGTTCCGTGGCGGTCCGCAGCCAGCCGAACGCGTCGACGTTGAGCACCCGTACCCGGGGGTCGGCGAGCGAGTGGTGGTTGAGGTCCCGCAGCTGCGGCTCGGAACGGGCCAGCCGCACCACGGCCGGGTCGAGGTCGACCAGGGTCACCTGGCGCACGTCCGGGTACTTGAGGATCTCCCGCAGCGCCAGCCCGTCCCCGGCGCCGAGCACCAGCACGTTCCCGTGCGGCCCGCGCATCGCCGGGTGGACCAGCGACTCGTGGTAGCGGTACTCGTCGATCGAGCTGAACTGGAGGTCGCCGTTGAGGAACAGCCGCAGGTCGGTGTCGGCGTGGCCGACCTCCCGCACCGACCGGGTCAGCACGATCTCCTGGTAGCGGCTGCGCTCGGCGTGCACCACCGGGTCGCGGTAGAGCTGCTGCCGCGCGGTCACCTCGAAGTCGTGCGCGGTGACCCAGGCGTACCCCAGGCAGAGGGCGACCACGACGGTGCCGGCGCCGAGCCCGACCCGCGCCCGGCGGCCGAGGTCGGCGCGGAAGACCGTGCAGACCAGGGCGAGGCCGGCGACGGCGTTCACCGCGCCCACCACGAGGGCGCCCTTGAGCTGGCCGAAGACCGGCATCAGGAGGAACGGGAAGGCCAGCCCGCCGAGCAGCGCGCCGACGTAGTCGGCGGCGAACAGGTCGGCCACGGCGCTGCCCGCGGACTGCTCGCGGATGCGTTGCAGCAGCACCATGAGCAGCGGGATCTCGGCGCCGATCAGCAGGCCGAGCACGAACGCGGTGCCGACCAGCGCCGGCCCGTAGAGGTCGAGCCAGGCGAACGCGGCGTAGAGGCCGAGCACGGAGAGGCCGCCGAGCAGGGCCAGGGTCAGCTCGATCGCGGCGAACGCGGCCGCCGCCCGGGACTGGAAGGGCTTCGCGACCAGCGCGCCCACGCCCATCGCGAAGACCATCACGCCGAGCACGATCGACGTCTGCCCGACCGTGTCGCCGATCAGGTAGCTGCCGAGCGCGACCAGGGCCAGCTCGTAGACCAGGCCGCAGGCCGCGCAGACGAAGACCGCGAGCAGGACCGCCGCGCGGGCCGGGCGCCACCGCGGCCGCGCGGGCGCGTCGACGGTCACGCCTTCTCCCGGGTACGCCCGGCGGCGCCCGCCCCGGCGCGCT
>NZ_MUYZ01000103.1:0-19878 GCF_003013775.1 Micromonospora sp. MH33 | reverse complement strand
AACGCGTCCGCCCCGGCCGGCAGCCCCGGCAGGCCCTCGACCCAGCGCCGGTACGCCGACCCGTACGGGTCCTGCTCGACCCAGGGCCAGCCCTGCCCGGTGAACGCCGCGCGCAAGCCCGCCGGGCCGAGGTCGGACCGCTCCCGGGCCAGCTCGCCGCCGGCGGCGTCCAGCAGCACCAGCGCCCGCCCGTCGAGGAAGACGCCGGTGACCGCGGCCCGCGCCACGTCCCGGCCGTGGCCGTCGCGGTGCAGCCGGACGGAGGTACGCCCCACCGTCACGGTCAACCGTTCGCGGGTGCCCATGAAGGCGAGCACCAGGCCGGCCAGGGCGGCCAGCCCCGCCCCGACCGGGTACGACCGCTCCTCCGGCCACCGGTCCAGCAGCGCGAACCAGCCCTGGAACGGGAACCAGGGCAGGCCGGCCACCCAGCCGGACGCGGCCGTCAGCGCCGCGCCCAGCCCCGCCCCGAGCAGCGGGAACCCGGCCCACATCAGCACCAGCTCGCCGGCGCCGCCGCTGACCACGACGGCCTCGCCGGATCCCCGCGCCGCCACGGTCAGGACACCTCCCGGCGCAGCGTACGGAGCAGCCCGGCGGCCAGCGGGACGAGCAGCCACACGGCCAGCGACACCCCGAGCCGGCCCCACTGCCCGGCCGTCATCTCCGGGCCGAGCAGGGGCTCCATGGTGACCGAGGTATCCAGCCACCGCGCCGGCTCGCGCAGCGCCCGGATCATCGCGGCGAGGATGGTCCACACGGTGGGCAGCAGCAGATAGGTGACGATCGCCAGCGGCGTGTTCAGCAGCAGCAGGCCGAAGCCCGCGCCCAGGAGCACGTTCGCCACCTGGAACACCGCCGCGTACGGCAGCAGGTGCCAGTCGAAGGCCCAGGTGCCCGCGCCGCCGGTGGCCCGGGCGGCCAGCGTGCCGGCGGCGGCGACGGCCAGGCTGACCAGCACCGAGGCCAGCGCGGCGAGCACCACGGCCGCGAGCTTCGCGGTGACCACCCGCTCCCGGCGGGGCACCAGGGCGAAGGTGGTCAGGGCGGTGCGCTGCGACCACTCCCCGGTGATGGAGAGGATGCCCAGCACCGGCAGGAGCAGCCCCACCGGGAACAGCGACGGGGTGAAGAAGGCGGTGAAGGTCTGCTCCGGGTCCTCGAGCACGAAGACCTGCACCGCCACGATGGCCGCCGCGACCAGCCCCATGGTGATCAGGAGCCAGCGTCCGGCCCGGGTGTCGGCGAGCTTGCGCAGCTCCACCCCGGTCAGCCGGGCCAGCGAGGGTCCGGCGGCGGCCTGGCGGCGCAGGGCGGGGGCGGTGACGGCGGTCATCGGACAGCCTCCTTCGTGGACGCGCCGGCGGTGAGGGTGAGGAAGAGCTGTTCGAGGCCGCCGCTGCCGGCCGGGCGCAGCTCGGTGAGGACCAGCCCGGCGTCCGCCGCGGCCTGGCCGACGGCCTCCGGTTCGGCCCGCACGATGTAGCCGCCGTCGGTGCCGGCGGTGGCCGGCAGGCCGGCCCGGTCCAGGGTGAGTCGCAGGGCGTGCTGGTCCCGGGCGCGGACCAGGGTGCCGGCGCCGGCCAGCAGTTCGTCCTTGGCGCCCTGGGCGACCACCCGCCCGCCGCCGATCACCACGAGGCGGTCGGCCACCGCCTCCACCTCGCGCAGCAGGTGCGAGGAGAGCAGCACGGTGCCGCCCCGGTCGGCGAAGTCGCGCAGCAGGCCGCGCATCCAGAAGATGCCCTCCGGGTCGAGGCCGTTGGCCGGCTCGTCGAGGATCAGCACCCGGGGGTCACCCAGCAGCGCCAGCGCCAGGCCGAGCCGCTGGCGCATGCCCAGGGAGTACGCCCCGACCCGCCGCCGCGCCGCGGTCTCGTTCAGCCCGACCAGGTCCAGTTTCGTGGCGACCTGCCCGCGCTCCACACCCATGGTCCGGGCGGCCAGGGCCAGCGCCTCCCGCCCGGTCCGCCCGGCGTGCTGCGCGGAGGCGTCGAGCAGGACCCCGATCTCCCGCCCCGGGTTGGGCAGCTCCCGGTAGGGCCGTCCGGCGACCGTGGCGCCGCCCGCGCTGGGCGGCGTCATCCCGCAGATCATCCGCATGGTGGTGGACTTGCCGGCGCCGTTCGGGCCGAGGAAGCCGGTCACCGTGCCCGGTTCGCAGCGGAACGAGACATCCTCGACGGCGGTGTGCGGGCCGTACCGCTTGGTGAGATGGTCGACTTCGATCATGCCGTCGAGCCTGCCGGGGCGACCCGGTCGCCCGCTGCGGCCGGCGGTCGGTGGTCGCCGATACCTCGGTCTACCGGCAGGCGTCGACTTTGGTAGCTGGTGGGGCCCGGAAGGAGCTTCCTAGCATGGGTGGATGAGCACTGCCGTCGTACCCGATCACCCCTGGCTGCTGCCGGGCTCCCTGGCTCCCGCCGCCCGGGTGTCCCGGCGTACGCCCCGGGACTGGCTCGTCGACAGCCTGGCCTTCCTGTTCTCGGTGGCCTGGGTGCTGCTCTCCTACGGCGACTCCATGCGGCCGGAGCCGGAATTCGCGATGAACCTCGGGCCGGCCTGGCTCAACCAGCTGGACCTGGCGATCGGGTTGCTGGTCAGCGTCGCCCTCTGGCTGCGCCGGCGCTGGCCGGTCGGGCTGGCCGTGGCCGCCGCGCCGCTGGCCCTCTTCTCGGTCACCTCCGGGATCGCGCTGCTGATCATCCTGTTCACGCTCGTGGTACACCAGCGGCTGGCGGTGGCCCTGGCGCTGGTCGGCTGGCACCTGGTGACGACGCCGCTCTACCTGGCGATCCGCCCCGATCCGGTGCTGCCGTTCTGGGCGGCGGTGGCCTGGACCCTGCTCTTCATCGGCGGGACGGTGGCCTGGGCGCTCTTTGTCCGGGCCCGCCGCCAGCTCGTGCTGTCGCTGCGCGACCGGGCCGAGCGGGCCGAGGCCGAGCAGCAGCTCCGGCTGGACCAGGCCCGCCAGCTCGAACGGACCCGGATCGCCCGGGAGATGCACGACGTGCTGGCGCACCGGATCTCCCTGCTCAGCCTGCACGCCGGCGCCCTGGAGTTCCGCCCGGACGCGCCCCCGGCGGAGGTGGCCCGGGCGGCCGGCGTGATCCGGGCCAGCGCGCACGCCGCGCTGCAGGACCTGCGCGAGGTGATCGGCGTGCTCCGCGCCGAGCCGGCCGCCGAGGCCGCCCCGGAGCGCCCGCAGCCCACCCTCGGCGACGTGCCCGCGCTGGTCGCCGAGTCCCGGACCGCCGGCGTACGGGTCAGCGTGGTGGACGAGGTCACCGACCCGGCGGCGGCGCCGGCGGCGGTCGGGCGCAGCGCGTACCGGATCGTGCAGGAGGGGCTCACCAACGCCCGCAAGCACGCGCCCGGGGCGGTGGTGACCGTCCGGCTGGCCGGCGGCCCCGGCGACGGCCTGGCCGTGGAGATCCGCAACCCGTGGCCGGTCGGCGAGGCGGGCTCGACGATCCCCGGCACCGGCACCGGGCTGGTGGGGGTCGCGGAACGGGTCAGCCTGGCCGGCGGCCGGCTCGACCACGGGCGGGACGCCGACGGCGACTTCCGGCTCACCGCCTGGCTGCCCTGGGCTCCCGCGTGACCGCCGAGCCCCCCGTCCGGGTGCTGATCGTCGACGACGACGCGCTGGTCCGGGCCGCGCTGTCGATGATCCTCGGCGGGGTGCCGGACGTCCGGGTGGTCGGCGAGGCCACCGACGGCGCGGAGGTGCCCGCCGCGGTCGCCGCGTACGCCCCGGACGTGGTGCTCATGGACATCCGGATGCCCCGGGTCGACGGGCTGGCCGCCACCGAGGCGCTACGGGCCGCGCCCGACCCGCCCGAGGTGCTAGTGCTGACCACCTTCGACGCCGACGAGCAGGTGCTGCGGGCGCTCCGTGCCGGGGCGGGCGGCTTCCTGCTCAAGGACACCCCGCCCGCCGAGATCGTGGCGGCGGTGCGCCGGGTCGCGGCCGGCGAGGCGACTCTGTCCCCGGCGGTGACCCGCAAGCTCATCGCGCACGTGACCGCCCCGGCGCCGGCCCGTGCCCCGAACAGCCGGCGGGACCGGGCGCTGCGGCTGCTCGACGGGCTGACCGAGCGGGAGCGGGAGGTCGCCGTGGCACTCGGGCAGGGCCGGACCAACGCGGAGATCTCCGCGGAGCTGTTCATGAGCGTGGCCACCGTGAAGGCGTACGTCTCGCGCCTGCTCACCAAGCTCGACCTGAACAACCGGGTGCAGGTGGCGCTGCTGGTGCAGGACGCCGGGTTGGTCTGAGCGCCTGGCGGGATTGAACTGCTGCCGGCGCGGGGCCGTACCAGTGGTCGAGGATGTGGTGCGGCCGGTCCGCCGCACCGCTGCCGAGCTGCGGGAGGCCTGCCGTGCGAGTTGGTGAGCAGTCGACGGATCCCATCGATCAGATCCTGGGCGAGGTGCCGGTGCCGGCATCGCTGACCCCCGAGGATGTCCGGCTCGCGGTCCGGGCGGTGGTGGTGCACGCCGCCGAGGAGTGGCCAGCCGGACCGAAGTGCCGCAACGACGGCGCCGCGTACCCCTGCCGGCTGCACCGGTGGGGGCGGCGGGTGCTGGAGGCCCATGGCCTCAACGAGCGCCAGATCGACGCCCTGGTACGCCACGGGAACCCGTTCGTGCACGTGCCCTTCCCGTTCGTGCTGTCCGGGCCGTCGGCCGGACGGCCGGCGGCCTCCCAGCCCCCGCGCGGCCCGGCCGGCCGGGCCGCCGCACCTCCGGTGCGGCCCGCTCTCCGGCCCAGCGGTACCGGTCGGCCGGTGGCACCCCCCGCCACCCGGCCGCGCTGGCCCCGGGCGAGCTGACGACCGTTCCGGGTCGCGGCGTGGCGCAGACACGCCGAGCCGGAATGGTCGAAGCTCGGCCGGGGGCACGGGACGGCGGCCCGGCCGCAGGGAGCCCCCACCCCTGCGCCGGGCCGCCGTCGACGTCGGGTCAGCTCACCCCGCAGTCCGGGGCGGACCAGCTGGTGGTGTTCGACGACCGGTCCTGGTTGTTCTCCCGGCGCGAGTCCACGTGGACGTGGTCGTCGTGGTCCGGGTAGCCGGGGCCGTAGAGGCCGCTGAAGCCGTGGTCGCGGGCCGACCGGGCGACCTGGCAGAGCGTCCTGCTGCGGGAGGTCACGTCGGCCGCGTTGCCGTAGAGGTGCTGGCTGTCCGAGGCCCCGCCCACCTGCTGGTTGCAGGCGATGCTGCGGAAGCCGCTGCTGACGTAGAGCGGCGTGTCGCCGAGGCTGCGTCGCAGGGCCTCCAGCTTCCACATGGTGCGCAGTGCCATCCCCCGGGTCGCGGTCGGCGAGAGCGGGCCCCCGCTCCACCCGCCCTTGCCGCAGCCGTTGTCGAGTTCGGTGTAGCTGAAGTGCTTCGGCGTGCAGTCGCTGTCCTGGAGGTCGTAGATCTTGGCGAAGGTCTGGGGGCCGGCGACGCCGTCGGCGCGCAGCCCGTACGCGGACTGGAAGCGGCGCACCGCGGCCGCCGTCTCGGGGCCGTAGATCCCGTCGACCCGGACGATGTCCCGGTACGCGGCCCAGCCGGCCACGCGGATCTGGAGTTGGCGTACGTCCTCGCCGGAGCGCCCCTGGTAGAGGTTCCGGGTCCAGGTGTAGCAGCTGTCGGCGTGGGCCGGCGGCGCCGCGACGACCGTGGCGATCGCGGCCCCGGGCAGGGCCAGCGCGAACGCGACGGCCACCCGTTTGAGCGTGTTGACGCGCACAGAGTTCCTCCCGGTTGAGAGTGATGTGGGGTTGGGACGGGACATCGGCCGGGAAGTCCCGTCCCTTCCACCGTGACAGCCGCCCTGGCGGTTCGTGGCGAATAACCGGAATTGCTCTCGCATTAGGCGCTCACTGGGCATTGCCGGGGAATTGCGGTGAATTGCGAAACACCCATCCCGGTCCGGTCGGCATCGGCGACGACAGAACCGCACGACGGTGACGGAATCCGGCAATCGACCACACCGAGGGTGACGTCGCCTTGTCACCCCGGCCCGGTAACGTCTGCCTCCGAGGCCGGGTACGGCCTCCGGCGACCTTCGCGGGCGGGGAGGTGGGCGTTGGCGCGTGGTGGCGTCTTCTGCGTCGAGGGGCAGTGGCACCGGGACCTCAACGAGCGCGGGTCCGTGCTGCCCACGCTCGAACTGCTCGAACGGCTGGGCCGGATCCGTTTCATCCACAAGGACGCCGCCACCCGCGACGAGCTCTTCTACTTCCTCGACCGCTGGCTGCTCAAGCAGTACGCCGACTACCGGGTCGGCTTCTTCGCCATGCACGGCGAGCCGAGCCGGCTCTGCCTCACCGACTGGGACTCCGTCGAGTTGGCCGACGTCGCGGAGCGGATGGCCGGCCGCTGCGAGGGGCGTCGCCTCTACTTCGGCAGCTGCTCGGTGCTGCGCGCCTCCGACGCCGCGCTGCGCGACTTCCTCGACGTCACCGGGGCCGCGCTGGTCTGCGGCTTCACCCGCGAGGTGGACTGGGTCGAGTCGGCCGCCTTCGAGACCGTGCTGCTCGACGTGCTGGCCAACGGGCAGCGGCACAACGCCGCCGAGCTGCGGATGGGCTCGGCGCACTGGGCGCCGCTCGCCTCCTACCTCGGCTTCCGGGTGATCTACGCCAACGGCCGCGCCTGGCGGCCCAGCGCCCGGCCCCGCGTGCCGGAACAGGCGTCCCCGCGCCGGGTCGCCGGCCGTCCTCGCTGAGGCCCGCCCGGTCCGCCTGGTAGAACCGAGACATGGCACGCAGCATCGCGAGCAACACCCGGGTCGACCGGGACGCCCTGATCGAGTTCCTCCGCCCCCGGCACCGGGTGGTGCTCATGACCACCCGCGCCGACGGCCGCCCGCAGTCGTCCCCGGTCTCCTGCGGCGTCGACGCCGAGGGCCGGCTGGTCATCTCCACGTACCCGGAGCGGGCCAAGGTCACCAACATCCGACGCGACCCCCGGGTCTCCGCGTGCGTGCTCTCCGACGACTGGAACGGGCCGTGGGTGCAGGTCGACGGCACCGCCGAGGTGCTCGACCTGCCGGCGGCGCTCGAACCGCTGGTCGACTACTTCCGCAGCATCTCCGGCGAGCACCCGGACTGGGACGAGTACCGCGCCGCGATGGTAAAGCAGGGCAAGTCGCTGATCCGGGTGACCATCGACAGCTGGGGCCCGATCGCCACCGGCGGCTTCCCCGCCCGGCTGGCCGACTGATTTCAGTACGCCGCCGTGAAGCGGGCGTTGCCGAACCGCGGGTTCTCGATCTCGTCGACGATCGCCACCGCCAGGTCCTCGTAGGTGAGCACCGAGCGGCCCTGCGCGTCGGTGACCGGGTGGTCGGTGCCGGTGCGGTAGTGGCCGGTCCGCTCGCCCGGATGGAACTCCAGCGGCGGCGGCGAGACGTAGGTCCAGGTCACCCCGTCGGCCGAGGAGCGGTAGAACTCCAGGGCGTCGGCCTGACCCTCGGCCGAGTCCCGGTACTCCTCGGGGAAGTCCGGCTCGTCCAGGTAGCGGGTGCCCTTCGGGGTCAGCAACGTCGCCCCGCCGCCCACGTGGATCACCCGGGGCGGGTCGGGCAGCTCGCGCAGGGTGTCGACCAGGGTCCGCGCGGCGTCGCGCCACAGCTCGCGCTCGCCGCCGCCGATGGCCACCACGAACACGTCGGCGTCCTCGGCCAGCTCACGGATGCTCCGGGCCGAGGTCGCGTCACCGGTCACCGTGCGGACCCCGGGCGGCAGGTAGCTGGTCGCCTCCGGGCGGCGCACCGCCGCGGTGACCCGGTGCCCCCGCTCGGCCGCCTCGGCGGCGATCCGCGAGCCCGCGGTGCCACCGGCGCCGAACACGACGATGTCGCTCATGCTCCCCAGGCTAAGGAGCGGGCCGCCCGACCGGTGCCGTTCCGACGAACCGGCCCGGCGTTGGTGGAGCCGCCAGGCCCGACCGGCGCCGGCCGGCGCCGGCCGGCGGACGCGGCAGGTGTCAGTCGACCAGCGCCGAGTAGACGAGCTGGCGCAGCTGGGGGCGGAGCGGGTAGGTGCTCGACGGCATGAGCTGGGTGAAGAGCAGCGCGGTGACCTCCTCGACCGGGTCCACCCAGAAGGCCGTGCTGGCCAGGCCGCCCCAGTAGTACTCGCCCACGCTGCTCGGCACCCGGGACGGCACCGGGTCGAGCACCACGGCGAAGCCCAGCCCGAAGCCGACCCCATCGAGGATCGTCTCGGCGAAGCCCTCCGGGGAGAACGACGCCAGGTCCCGGTTGCCGGGCAGGTGGTTGCGGGTCATGAAGCGCACCGTGCGGGGGCCGAGCAGGCGGACGCCGTCCAGCTCGCCGCCGCGCAGCAGGAACTGGGTGAACCGGTGGTAGTCGGCGGCCGTGGAGACCAGCCCGCCGCCACCGGAGAGGCAGTCCGGCGCGCTGAGCGCGTAGCGGCCGATCGCCTCGGCGCGGACCGCCTGGCCGGTCGCCGGATGGGGGGTGTAGAGCGCGGCCAGGCGCTTGGCGTCCGGCTCGTCGACCCACCAGCGGGTGTCCGTCATGCCCAGCGGCCGGAAGATCCGTTCGGCGAAGAACGCGTCCAGCGACTGCCCGGAGACCACCTCGACCAGCCGGCCCAGCACGTCGGTGGAGACGCCGTAGTTCCAGCTGGTGCCCGGCTGGAAGAGCAGCGGCAGCCGGGCCATCCCGCGGGTCGCCTCGGCCAGGTCCGCGCCGGCCGGCACACCCAGGTCGAAGCCAGCCGCCCGGTAGAGGCCGTCGACCACGCTGACCTGGGCGAAGCCGTACGTCAGGCCGGCCGTGTGGGTGAGCAGGTGCCAGACCCGGACCGGCTCGACCGCCGGCACCGTGTACGGCTTGAGCACCGAGCCCCGGTCGTAGACCCGGACGTCGGCGAACTCCGGCAGCCAGCGGCTGATCGGGTCGTTCAGCTCGAGCCGGCCCTCCTCCCAGAGCATCATGGCGGCGACCGAGGTGATGGGCTTTGTCATCGAGTAGATGCGCCAGAGGGTGTCCGGCTCGACCGGCGCGCCGGCCTCCCGGTCCCGCAGCCCGTACGTCGAGGAGTGGGCCACCTCGCCCCGGCGGGTGACGACGATCTGCCAGCCGGCGAGCCGGCCGTCGTCGACGTACCTGCCGAAGTGCTCGTCGATCCGCGCCAGCCGGGCGGGGTCGAAGCCGATGCGGTCCGGGTCGGTGCTCACTGCGACGCTCACGACGCCGAACCTACCGGCCGGTACGCCGGGCGGGAAGTGTCGGCCGGCCACACTAGTCTCGGCCCCATGCCGGAAACCGTCGAGGACGTCACCTACCGCCACCAGGACTGGTACGCCGAGGAGCTGGTCGACCGGCACTTCGTCCGGTGCGAGTTCTTCCACGTCGACCTCACCGAGGCGGTCAGCCAGGGCGCCACCTTCACCGAGTGCGTTTTCGGCAACGTGGCCCTCAACGCCTCCCGGCACACCGACTCCGCGTTCCACCGCTGCACCTTCAAGCGGTGCAACCTCTTCGAGGCCGAGTTCACCGGCTGCAAGCTGGTCGGCAGCAGCTTCGAGCAGTGCGACCTGCGCCCGCTGCGGGTCGACGGCGGCGACTGGTCCTTCGTCGCCCTGCCCGGCGCCGACCTGCGCGGGGTGCGGATCACCGACGTGCGCATGCGCGAGGTCGACCTGACCGGCGCGGACCTGACCGGCGCGGTGCTCACCGGCGTCGACCTCTCCGGCGCCCAGTTGCACGCCGCCAAGCTGATCCGGGCCGACCTGCGCGGCAGCGACCTGACCGCGCTCGACCCCACGGCGGTGGAGCGGACCGGTGCGGTCGTTGACGTCGAGCAGGCCGTCGTGCTGGTGCAGGCGCTGGGCTTCGAGATCCGCTGACCCGAGCGGGAAAGGCGCCGCCGGGTGTCAGGTTTGCCTGCCAGGCTGACCGGCATGACATGGTGGTCCGACCTGGTGGCGTCCGAACCCGACTTCGCGGCGCGGGTACGCGCCCGCTTCGCCGTCCGCAAGCACGGCACGATGGCGACCCTGCGGCGGGACGGCTCGCCCCGGATCAGCGGCACGGAGTTCGACTTCGCCGACGACGGCCAGCTCCGGCTGGGCAGCATGGCGGGCGCGCTGAAGGCGCTCGACCTGCGCCGCGACCCCCGCGTGGCGCTGCACTCCCCGACCGAGGACACCCCGGAGGACGACCCGGCCTCCTGGGGCGGGGACGCCAAGATCGCCGGCCGGGCGCACGAGGAGCCGGCGGGCGAGGACGGCTCGCACCGGTTCCGCGTCGAGCTGACCGAGGTGGTGCTGACCCGGGTCGGCGACCCGCCGGACCACCTGGTGATGGAGAGCTGGCACCCGGGCCGTGGCCTGCGGCGGCGCGAGCGGCGCTGACCGTCGTGGGTGGCGGGAACGACGGGGCGACGCCGGAGGCGGTCACGGTGAGTCGAGCCGCCGTCGCTACCGATTGGTAACGAAGTGGGAACTGCCCCCCTCCGACATATGGCGCACCGCCGCCCATGATGGAAACGTGAACCGGCGGCCGGAGCGCGGCGGTGAGCGGAGGTTCGGTGGGGCAGCAGGACCACGGTCGGGTCGGCGGCCGGACGTCGTACCCGCACGGGCTGACGCGGTCGGCGCTCCGCCGGCTGGCGCGGGCCCGGAAACGGCGGCGCTGGCTGCTGGAGGCGCTGGCCGCGTTCGCCTGCCTGGCCGCGCTGGTGGCCTATCTCGGCAGCGAGCAGCACGACACGCCCCGGGAGGAGAGCGCCGTGCTGCCCGCCCCGCCGACCGGCCGCCCCGTGCTGCCGCCCCCCGGCGGCGCGCAGGCCGGCGCGGTCACGCCGGGGCTGCGCCCCCGCCAGCGCCCACCCTCGCCCAGCCCGTCACCGTCCACGCCCGCGGTGCCGCCGAGGCTGACGGTGAGCCAGGCCGAGGTGCCGGCGCGGGTCGACCTCAGCGCGGTGGGCCGGCTCGACTGGGTCCAGTGGGGACTGCTCGGCGCCCGGACGCCGGTGCGCAAGCGGCACGGCTCCGGCGACATCCGTGACGAGGGCGGCCGGGGCGAGCGGCAGAGCTACAGCAACAACCCGGAGGCGTACGCGTGGCACGACGGCGCCCCGGTCGGCTCGGCCGACGGCACCATGTCCGGGGTGTACACCTGCGACCGCGGCAACGGGTTCACGCTGGCCGTGGCCGCCGACGGGCAGGACCGCACCGTGCACCTCTACGCCGGGGTGTGGATGGCCCGTGGCCGCCTCGACCTGCGGATCTCCGGTGGCGGGCCGGCCAGCACGCTGCGTCTGGAGGACCCGCACACCGCGCGGACCACCGACTTCACCATCCGGTTCCGTGCCCCGCCCGGCGCGAAGCTGCTGATGACCTGGACAGTGGAGGAGTCCCTGGGGGACTGCGGCAACGTCAGCATCCAGGCGGTCGCGCTGCGCTGACCGCCGATCGTCCGGTGCCCGGCTCCGGCCGCGGGTAGCGTGGGCCCGGCGGCCGACCGACGATCCGGGAGGGACACCATGACCACGAGCGAGCAGGTGCGGGACAGCCCCGAGGGTTGGGTCGCCGCGCACATCCGGCGATACGTGGAGACCGGCGGCGCGGAGGGCCACGAGTGGCGGCCCGGGGTCTTCACCCTGCTGCTCACCACCCGCGGCCGGCGATCGGGCACGTTGCGGCGTACCGCGCTCATCTACGGCCGGGACGGCGACGCCTACCTCGTGGTGGCCTCCCAGGGCGGCGCGCCGCAGCATCCCGCCTGGTACCTCAACCTGCTGGCCGACCCCGAGGCGCAGGTGCAGGTCGGGGCGGACACGTTCCCGGTCCGGGCGCGCACCGCGACGGCGGAGGAGAAGCCCCGGATGTGGCGCACCATGACGGCCGCCTGGCCGGCGTACGACGAGTACCAGACGAAGACCGACCGGGAGATCCCGGTGGTGGTGCTGGAACGGGTCTGAGTCGCCGGGACAGTTTGTCCGTCGCGGCCGGTGCGGGACGCCTTAGGTTTCCGATGTTCCCGTCCGACCATCCGCTGTGGAGGCTCGACCGATGAGCAGCAGGGCCCGCGTCGTCCGTTCCCTTCCGCCGTCCGACGGCGACGTGCTGCGGGAGATCCCGCTGCCGCCGTACGTGAGCGGAGAGGACGCCCAGTTCGCGGTGCGGGCGGTGGTGGTGCATGCGCCACGGCGCTGGTCGGGCGGGACGATCTGCCGCAACGACGCCAGCCCCCACCCGTGCCGGCTGCACCGGTGGGGACGGCGCGTGCTCACGCTGCGCGGCCTGCCGCCGGCCGAGATCGACGCGCTGATCGAGCGCGGCGACCCCGCTGCCGAACCGCGCCCGCCCCGGCCCGGGGCCTGAGCGGTCGGCCCGGGGCCTGAGCGGTCGGCCCGGGGCCCCTGCCCGGTCCCGCGGACAGGGAGCCCGGATTCAGCAGACGGCCGGCTTCACCCAGGAGCACTCCAGGCCCTCGGGCACCCGCGGCGAATCCGGCGCCGTCGGCACCGCCAGCCGCGCCGTGGTCGTCCCCTTCTCGGTGTACGAGGCCAGCGCGATCGCGATCTGGTCCTCCAGCCCCTTCACCGACGAGGTCAGGTAGTTGTTGAGCACGACGGAGAAGGCCAGCACGTGCCCGTCGGCGTCGGTGGCGTAGCCGGAGAGGCTGGACGCGCCGGTCAGGCTGCCGGTCTTGGCGTGCACGTTGTCGGCCGCGGCGGTGCCGCGCATCCGGCTGCGCAGCGTGCCGCCGACGAACCGCTCCGGGTTGCCGGCCACCGGCAGGGCGGCGTACCAGGTGTCGAACCAGGGTTCGGCGCGGACCGCCGAGAGCAGCGCCACGAACTGGGCGGGCGGGATCATGTTGCGCCGGGACAGCCCGGAGCCGTCGCGCTGGCGCAGCGTCCCGGTGTCCATTCCGGAGTCACCGACGTACTCGCCGATCGCGGTCAGTCCGGCGGCCCAGGTGCCCGAGCCGGAGAGCACCCGGCCGAGTTCCTTGGTGAGCACCTCGGCGTGGCCGTTGTTGGAGAGCTTGAGGAACGGCACCATGAGGTCGGCCAGCGGCATCGAGTCGTGCCGGGCGACCGGCTTGGCGTCGTCCGGGGTGGCCTGGCCGAGCACGGTCCGGCCGAGGACCCGCACCCCGTGCCGGAGCAGCGCGGACCGGAAGATGTCGGCGGCGTACCCGGTCGGCTCCCAGACCGTCATCCAGTCGCTCTCCTCGGCCTGGCCGACCGCGATCTGGCCGGTGACCACGATGGTGTTGCCACCGTGCTCGCGCTCGAAGGAGATCGTCGTCTCGCCGGTGGCGACCGTCTCGGCCCGGTTGTCGATCCGCAGCCAGCCGTTGGCCGGCGTCATGGTGACTTTCGGCGGCGTGCCGGCCTGCCCGGCCGGCGCGGCGTGCACGATCACCGTGCCGGCGTCGTAGTCGGTGTCCGGCGCGACGGTCAGCGCGGAGACCTGCGCGGCGTAGTAGTAGGACTCGTCGTCCCAGGTCCAGTCCGGGCCGAGCCGGGTCCGGTCGTAGCGGGTGTCGTCGGCGACCAGGTTGCCGGTCACCACCCGTACGCCCGCGGCGGCCACCTCGGCGGCCAGCCGGTCGTAGTCCTCGGCCAGCATGGTGGGGTCACCCCCGCCGCGCAGGTAGAGGTTGCCGGAGAGCAGCCCGGCCCGGCGTACCCCGTCGCCGGCCACGTCGGTGGTGAAGCGGTGCCCCGGGCCGAGCAGTTCCATGGCCGCCGTCGAGGTGAGCAGCTTGGTGTTCGAGGCGGGAATGAGCCGCCGGTCCCCGTTGCGGTCGTAGAGGGTCTGCCCGGTGGTGGTGTCGACGACGACCACGCCCGCCTGCGCCCCGGCCAGCCGGGAGTCGGCGAGGATCGCGTCGATGGTCGCGTGCAGCCGGGTCTGCGCGGGGGTGGGCGCTTCGGCCGTGGCGGTGGGCGCGCCGGCGAAGGCCGCGGTGGCGACCAGCGCCAGCACCGCGAGCGCCCGGGGGAAGAGACGACGATGCATGTGCCGATGCTGCCATGGAGCTTTCCTCCAGAGAAGACTCCCGTGCGAAAGTTATTGCCGGACGTGGGCCGAACCAGCCGCAATACCCCGAATACAGCGGGAAAAACATTCGTCGGCGCGGCGTCACCGGTCCGGTGTCGACTGACCGGGCTCTATTTGACGGATGCCCGGACAGGGGGCAACGTAGGCCATGAGGGGCGTTCGACCTGCCCTGGTTTGCACGGCGAAGCCTGATTCGCCTTCCCCGGGCCCCGACCGGCCGCGTGGTCCGCGTCGACCGCCCGCGATTCCCGAACCAGCCACGAGGAGTACCGCCATGCTGACCATGACCGAGAACGCCATCCTGGTGATCCGCGACCTGGCCAACCAGCAGGACGTCGCCGAAGCCGGTGGCCTGCGCATCGCCGCCGACACCGACGCCGGCTCGCTCTCCATCGAGCTGGTCGAGCAGCCGATCCAGGGCGACCAGGTGGTGGACAACCAGGGGGCCCGGATCTTCCTCGACTCCGACGCCGCCGAGCTGCTCAACGACACCTCGATGGACGCGACGGTCGACGACGAGGGGATCGTCCAGTTCGGCTTCACCGAGCAGGAGTGACTCACCCGGCTCGGCGGGTCTCGCCGCCGCGCTGCGGCCGGCCGGCGCGCCCCCGCTCGGGACCGTCCTGGTCGGTCCGCCAGGGCCCGCCGCCCTGGTCCCGCTCCGGGGGGAGCAGCGTGGCCAGCACGTGCGCCAGGTGGTGCGACGTGCTCCAGGCGATCCAGTTCGCCGACGAGCCGGCACCCGCGCCGCGCCGCGCCCGGCGCAGGATCTCGTGGTCGCCCCACGAGAAGGTCGCGCCCGCGACCGGCCAGTGCGGGGCCGCGACGAGGGTGCGGCACAGGTCGGCGAAACGGTCGTCACCCCGGCCGCCCCGGCGCGACCACCGGTAGACCCACCACGCCCCGGTCGTGGTGTAGCGCAGCATCGGCAGCCGGTCGCCGGGCCCGTCCGCCCCGGGCATTGCGCAGTCCACGCCGTAGTCGCCGTAGCCGAGACCGAGGTCGGCCAGGCGCTGCCAGAGCTGCCAGTCGAAGCGGTCGACGCGTACCGGCTCGTCGGTGGGGAGCCGGGCGAGCGTGGGCGGCATCCCGCCGGCCGCCACGCTCACCGAGCGCCAGGCGTGCCGCCGGGCCCACTCCGCCAGCCGCCGGACCCGGGGCTCGGCCAGCCGGACGTCGGCCGGGCAGCACACGTCCCCCGCGTCGACGAGCAGGTCACACTGCTCCGGCACCAGCCGGGTCAGCCGCCACACCCGTTCCACCGCGGCCGTGGTCGCGTCCGGGCCGTCCCGGTCCTGCCCGGTCCGCAGCCGGACCACCGCCCGCCGCCCGTACGCGCGGGCGGCCGCGCCGTGCGCCAACAGCCGCCGGTTGCCCTCCGCGAGCCCGATCACCGGCACCAGCGGTACGCCCCAGCGGACCAGTTCGCTCTCCGGCGAGTCGGGCAGCGCCGACACGTCGACGGCGGGAAGGAGCCCGGCCGGCAGCCGGCCGAGCAGGTCCACGGTGCACGGATCCACCGCGTGGACGTCAATGACCGGAGCGAGCAGCGGAGCGCTGGCGTCGTCGAGATGGGCCAGCGCCTCCAGCTCACCCCGGCGACCGGCCAGCACAGGGCGGTAGACCGGTTCCGCCGCCCGACCCCCGTGGGCGGGCACCATACTTCAATGTAGCGACCCGATCGCGTTCCGCCACAGGCTTTCCGTGCGTAGTCGACCTGCCATCCGTCCTGCTGGGGGTGCGCGGCGCCCGCAAGCCCGACGGCCCGCACCAGCGCGGGGCCGGGCGGAACCCGTCCGCCCGGACCCAGGACCGGCGCTCAGTCGTCGCTGTCGGACCGGTCCCCGCCGTGGTCGTCGTACCGGTCGTCGCCGCCGTGGTCGTCGTACCGGTCGTCCGTGCGGCGTCCGTCGTCCGTGCGGCGGGTGCCGTCGGCCCGCTGCTCGACCTCGACCACGGCGCCGTCGCCCCGGTCGACCTTCACCTCGTAGGTGCTGCCGGCGCGGGCGACCTTGACGCTCCACACACGACGGCCGTGCTCCGTCTCGGCCTCGATCTCCACGATCCGGCCACCGCCGAGGCGGGCCAGCGCGACCGTGCCGGCCCGCTGACCGTCGACCACGCCGCGCTCGCCCGAGGTGTTCGAAGCGCCGCCGGGCCGGGCCGGGCCCGCGGTCGCCGAGTCGTCCGGTCCGGGACTGTCGTCCGCCAACCCGGGGTCGCCGCCGTTGCTCCCGCCCGCTCGGTCCGGGTTGTCATCGGCGCTCACGGCGGCCGGCACGGTGCTCGGGGCCGACCCGTCGGCCGTGGTCACGCCGATCGCCGCGCCCGTTACCGCCAGCACCGCGGCCCCGCCCATCGCTGCCAGGACCAGGGAAGTTCGTCGCATCATCTCCACCTCTCCTCGATTTGTGCATCGAGGATCGATCCGGGGCGCCTAGCGGCGCGCTACCCGAGGTCTAAGCCCGGGTTAAGGCCGCGCCGCCCCGAGCCGGAGCGTCACGGCCGCCCCGCCGTCGGGACCGCTGCCCAGCTCCAGCCGGCCGCCGCCGGCCCGCGCGGCCCGGTCGGCGATGTCCAGGCCGAGCCCGGTCGACCCGGCCCGGCTGGCGCCCCGCCGGACCGACCCGGGCGGCAGGCCCGGGCCCGCGTCCGCCACGGTCAGCGCCACCTGCCCGGCGTGCGGGGCGAGCCGGACGGTGAAGGGCGTCCCGTCGGGCGTGTGCGCGAAGACGTTGTCCAGCAGCGCGTCCACGGCGGCCGCCAACTCGTCGCCGGCCACCCGCACCGGCAACGGTCCGGGCGCCAGGTCGAGCGTGACGCTCCGCCCGGTGTCCTCGGCGAGGACCGACCAGAACGCCACCCGCTCGCCGACCACTGCGGTCGCGTCGCAGCCGCCGCCCTTCGCCGCCGTGCTGCGCCAGCGGGCCTGCCGGATCACGCCGGTGACCGCCCGTTCCAGGCCGTCGACGGCGGTGGTCAGCCGGGCCGCGTCGTCCGGGTCGCGCAGCGACTCGGCCTCCAGCCGCAGCACAGTCAGCGGGGTGCGCAGCCGGTGCGACAGGTCGGCCACCTGCTCGCGTTCCTCGCGCAGCAGCACCTGGATCCGCTCGGCCAGGTGATTCAGCGCGCCCGCGACCTCCCGCAGCTCGGCCGGTCCGGCCGGCTCGACCCGGGCGTCGAGTTCGGCGTTGGCGAGCCGGTGGGAGACCGCGCCGAGGTCGGCGATCGGCCGGACCAGGGTGCGGGCCAGCCGGTCGGCCACGACCAGCCCGACCAGCACCAGGAGCACGCCGAGCAGCGCCAGCACGAGCCAGGCCCGGGTCACCCCGGCGGTCAGCTCCGCGCGGGGCACGACGGTGCGGATCACCGCGGTCCCGTCCGGCCGGCCCTGGACCGCGATGACCACCTCCCGGCCGGCGGCGGACTCGACGGTGAGGCTCTGCCCCCGCGCGGCGAGGGCCACCGCCGGGGTACGCGGGACCCGCGCGCCGAGCACGCTGCCGTCGGGCAGGAACACGCTCACCTCGCGGCCCGAGTCGGCGGTGAGCTGATCGACGGTCAGCCGGACGGTGTCCGGATCGGCCGTGCCGACCACCGGGACCAGGCCCTGCGCGTCGGCGGCGGCCCGGACGGTCGCCCGGTCCGCGGCGACGGTGCGGACCAGCACGGCCAGCGGCACCAGGAACGCGACCATGACGAGCACCCCGACCGCGGCGACCAGCAGCGCCAGTCGGCCCCTCACCGGGTGCTACCCGGGGCGTCCAGCCGCACCCCGGCTCCCCGGACCGTGTGCAGGTAGCGCGGCTCCTGGGCGCTCTCGCCGAGCTTGCGGCGCAGCCAGGACAGGTGCACGTCGACGGTCTTGTCGGCCCCGCCGTACGGGATCCGCCACACCTCGGTGAGCAGTTCCCGCTTCGTGACCACCTGCCCCGGCCGGCCGGCGAGGTGGTGCAGCAGGTCGAACTCGCGGGGGGTCAACTCGACCGGCGCGTCGTCCAGCGTGACCAGCCGGGCCCGCGGGTCGATCCGCAGCCCACCGACCACGAGCACCGGGTCCGTCGCGGGGTCGCCGGCCGAGCGGCGCAGCACCGCCCGGACCCGGGCGTCCAGCTGCGCCGCGGTGAACGGCTTCACCAGGTAGTCGTCGGCGCCGGCGTCGAGCATCCGGACGATCTCGGCCTCGTCGTCGCGGGCGGTGGCCACGATGACCGGCACCGGGCTGACCGCGCGCAGCATCCGCAGCAGCTCGCCACCGTCCAGATCGGGCAGTCCGAGGTCGAGCACCACGAGGTCAGGCCGGTCGTCGAGCGCGTCGCGCAGCCCGTCCAGCGCGGTCGAGGCCGCGGCGACCGCGTGCCCGCGCTCCCGCAGGGCCCGGAGCAGCGGCGTACGGATGGTCAGGTCGTCCTCGACGAGCAGCAGCCGGGCCACGGTTGGCAGGTTAGCCCCTCCCTGCGCCCGGCCCGGCCCGCGTTAACCGAGCCTTAGCGTTGCCCCGAGCCCGGCTCAACACAGGATCGGGGAGACTCGGGACATGGGCCGTCGTCCGCTCCTCGCCGCCGCCGGTTGGCTGGCCACCACCGTCGCCGCCACCCTGGTCGGGCTGGCCGCGATCCAACTGGTCGGCGCGGGCATCACCGGCACCCCGGGCGGCGTACGCGACCAGCGGGAGGTGGCCCGCGCGCTCGCCTCGCCCGCGCCCGTGACCACGACGCCGGCGGACCCCACGGTAGGCGGGACGCCGACCGCCACCGCGGCGAGCCGCCCACCGCCCCCCGGCGGGGCCCGGCGCAGCTTCGTCACGGGCGGGGGCACGGCGGTCGCCGAGTGCGGGCCGAGCGGGGTACGCCTGGTGTCCTGGTCCCCGGCGCAGGGCAACCGGGTGAAGGACATCGACCGGGGGCCGGACGACCACGTCGAGGTGCGCTTCGTCGGCGCCGAGGGGGAGCACGAACTCCGGCTGCGGTGCCGCGGCGGCGAGCCGGTCGTCACCCCCCACGATTGAGTTTCCGCAGCTCAGCGGGGTCAACTGTCCTTGATCGGACAGCGCTGTCGCTGGTTGGCGGGCGGTGGGTCGGCATAGCTTCGGGAACACGGAGGGTGATCGCCGTCGATCGTCCCGCCCGCCACGTACGCCTCGCCGCCGCCGCCGCACCGGCGGCAGAGAGGACCGCCATGTCCAGCTCCAGATCGAGGAGGGGAGCGGTCGGCCAGCCCGCCCCCGACGCGGAGGAGGCCGCCCGCGCCGACACCGAGATCAACTCGTGCACCTCGGCCGGACTGCCGGCCACCGCCCGCGTGCTGTTCGCCGTGGTCGACGCGAACGGCAGCCTGGTCCGCGGGCTCGGCGCCACCTCGGCCGCCCGGCTGGCCGCCGGGATGTACCAGGTCGCCTTCGACCAGGACGTCGCCGGCGCCGCCTACGTCGGCACCGTGGGTCCCGCCGGCGGCGGGCTCGCGCCGCAGGGGGCCATCACGGTGGCGCCACGAACCGGCATCCCGAACGCGGTCTTCGTCGAGACGTACGCGGCGAGTGGCCACACCGACCGCCCGTTCCATCTGGCCGTGCTCACCTGACCGGCGCGGGGCGGTGCCGGGCGTACGTCCTGTGGCAGCATCGCGCGGTGCGTCCCCACCGCCTGCTCGTCGCGGCCGCGGCCCTGTTGGCCCTCGCCCACCTGATCGGGCGCTGGTACGACCAGCCGCTGCTGCCCGCCGCGCAGGCCCTCGCCTGGTGCGCCCTGGCCGGCGCCGCGCTGACCGCGCCCGGACCGCCTCCGCGCGCCCGGTACGGGCTGGCGGTGGCCGGCGTCGCCCTCGC
>NZ_MUYZ01000102.1:0-20008 GCF_003013775.1 Micromonospora sp. MH33 | reverse complement strand
TGCGACCTGACCGACCCGGCCGCCGTGCCGGCCGCGGTGGCCGCCGCCGTGGACCGGCTCGGCGGGCTGGATCTGCTGGTCAACAACGCCGGCGTCGGCGGGCCCGCCCCGGCCGAGCTGGCCCCGGACGAGGTGGTCCGCCGGCAGCTGGAGGTCAACCTGCTCGCCGCCTGGCGCACCACTGCGGCGGCGCTGCCCGCCCTGGAGGCGGCGCGCGGCCGGGTGGTCTTCGTGGCCAGCCGGATGGCTGTGCTGCCGCTGCCCCTCGCGGCCGCGTACGGGGTGAGCAAGCGGGCCGTCGTCGCGTACGCCGACGCGCTGCGCCACGAGGTCGGCACCCACGTCGGAGTCAGCGTCGTCTACCCGAGCATGGTCGCCTCCCCGATCCACGACAGCACCGCCGAGGCCGGGCTGTCGCTGAGCGGGGTGGAACCCGTCGAGGGGGTCGTCGCCGCGATCCTGCGCGCCGCCACCGCCCGCCGGGCGCCCCGGAACGTGGCCACCACCGCACGGGGACGGCTGGAGCTGGCCCTGGCCCGGCACGCGCCCGCGCTGGCCGACCGGCTGGTGCGCCGTACCGTCGCCGGGCGGATCGCCGCCGGAGACCTGGACGCCGCGCCCCTGGCCGCCGGCATGCTCCGGCGGCACCGGGAGACCCGCCGGTAGGGTGCCGCCATGCCTGTCTCGCCCTACATCGCGCGGATGCGCCGGCACATCGGACCCGACCTGCTGATGCTGTACGGGGTCAGTGCCGTGGTGACCGACGAGGCCGGGCGGGTGCTGCTGGCCCGCCGCGGCGACAACGGCCGCTGGTCGGTGCCGGCCGGCACGGTCGACCCGGGCGAGCAGCCCGCCGACGCGCTGGTCCGCGAGGTCCGCGAGGAGACCGGCATCGAGGTCGAGATCGAGCGGATCGGCGGGGTGGCCACCCATCCGGTCGTCTACCCCAACGGGGACGCCTGCGAGTTCCTCAACGTCTGGTTCCGCTGCCGGGCCGTCGGCGGCACCGCCACCGCCGACGGCGACGAATCCCTCGCGGTCGGCTGGTTCGCCCCCGACGAGCTGCCCGAACTGGACGACTGGTCGCACCTGCGGATCGCCACCGCGCTGCGCGAGCACGCCGACCCCTGGTACGCCGCACCGGGCGAACGCCACCGGGCACTCACCAGGCCCGACAACCTCTGACCGGGCCGGGCATCCCGGCGTACCGGTCAGGGGGTGGCGACGGCGGCGCGCGAGCGGTCCGCGGCGATGCGGATCGCGAGGCCGGCCAGCACGGTGCCCATCACGTAGCGCTGGGCCCGCGCCCAGGCCGGCCGCCGGGTGAGGAACGCCGACACCGTGCCGGCGGTGAGCACGATCAGCCCGTTCACGGTCAGCGCGATGCCGATCTGGGTCAGCCCCAGCAGCAGGCTCTGCACCGCCACGTGCCCGCGCGCCGGGTCGACGAACTGCGGCAGCAGCGACACGTAGAGGATGGCGATCTTCGGGTTCAGCAGGTTGGTGACCAGGCCCATGGTGAACAGCCGCCGCGGGCGGTCCGGCGGCAGCGGCGCCGGGGTGAACGCCGACCGGCCGCCCGGGCGCAGGGTCCGCCAGGCCAGCCAGAGCAGGTAGGCCGCGCCGCCCAGCTTCACCGCCGTGTACAGCGGCGGGACCAGCACGAAGACCGTGGCGATGCCGGCCACTGCGGCGGCCAGGTAGACCAGGAAACCGACGGCCACCCCGAGCAGCGACACCAGCCCGGCCCGCCGGCCCTGGGTGACCGACCGGGACACCAGGTAGACCATGTTCGGGCCGGGCGTGAGCACCAGACCCAACGCCACCAGGGCGATCCCCACCAGCGCGCCGACCGTGACCACGTTGCCTCCCCGCCGTCGGTCCTGCCCGGACCCTACGCCCGCGGTTCGACGCCGCGAGGGCGGGCTCGCCGGGTGGGGGCGTGACGGGCGACACTACCGGGATGTCGATCGTGCTCCGCGCCGCCGCCACCCCCTCCGCCCCCGGACTGCTGCTGCGCCCCTGGCGCGACGACGACGCCGAGGCGCTGCTGGCCGCGTACCGGGATCCGGTGCTGCGCTCCTGGACCCGGCTGCCGGTGACCACCCGGGCCGAGGCCCGCGCGTTCCTGCGCCGCAGCCGGCAGGGCTGGGCGGCCGACCGCCGGTTCAGCTTCGCCGTGCTGGAGCCCACGGCCGAGGGGGAGCGGTTGGTGGCCAACGTGGTGCTCAAGGAGGTCACCCCCGGCCGGCCGGCCGCCGAGGTGGGCTACTGGACGGCCGCGCCGGCCCGCGGCCGCGGGGTCGCGCCGCGGGCCGTGGCGGCGGTCACCGACTGGGCTTTCGCCCGGTTCGCCGCGGGCGGCCTGACCCGCCTGGAACTGCTGCACCAGGTCGACAACCCGGCCTCCTGCCGGGTGGCGGAGAAGAGCGGGTACGCCTTCGCGGAGGTGCTGCCGGCCCGGCCGCCGTTCCCGCGCGACGGTCACCGGCACGTCCGCCACCGGCCCTGAGCAGGAACGCCGCCGCCGAGGCGGCCAGCAGGGTGCTCAGCGCTCGGGCCCCTCGGCGTCCGGTCCGGTGGTCGCCGGCGCCGGGCCGAGCAGGCGCAGCAGCAGTCGCGGCTCGCCCGGCCAGGCGTCGAGCAGCACCTGCCGGGGCACCTGCCGGCCGGCGTAGCGCAGCGCCAGCGCCACCACCACGATGTCGTCCAGCGGGCCGATGACCGGCAGGAACTCGGGGATCAGGTCGATCGGGCTGGCCAGCCAGAGCCCGGCGAACACGATCGCCACCTTGGCCCGGCGCGGCACCCGCGGGTCGCGCCGCAGCCGGCGCACGGTGGTCAGGCAGTCCGGGATGAAGGCGGCCAGGTCGCGCAGGATGCCCGGTGGCAGCCGCCGGGCCAGCAGCACCAGCAGCGCCCAGCTGGCCAGCAGACAGGCCACCGCGACCCCGAGCCCGATGAGCCAGTCGTGCACGCCGTGCTTCCTCCCGCCCGGGGGTACGGGCCGCCCGCCGGCCCACCAGGAATGTACGCCGCGCCGCCGCCGGCCGCCGGACGGGAACAGCCCGGTCCCGGCCGGCGCTGAACCAGGTCGGTGACCGGCGGATACGGTGGAGTACGGGAGGTGACGGCGGTGACGACAGGCTGGGAGGCCGCGGTCGAGGCGCAGATCCGCTCGGCCCAGGAGCGCGGCGAGTTCGACAACCTGCCGGGCGCCGGTAAGCCGATCCCCGGCCGGGACCTGCCGTATGACGAGGGCTGGTGGATCCGGAGCTTCCTGGAGCGCGAACAGATCCCCGGTGACCTGCTCCTGCCCACCCCGCTGCAACTGCGCCGCCGCATCGAGAAGCTCCCCGACGAGGTGCGGGACCTGCCCACCGAGGAGTCGGTACGGGCGTACGTGGCCGCCCTCAACACCGAGGTGGTGGCCTGGCTGCGCACGCCCACCGGGCCGCGCGTGGTCGTCCGGCCGGTCAACGCCGACGACGTGGTCCGCGACTGGCGGGCCGCCCGGGAGCGGGCCGCGGCCGAGCGGATGGCCTCGGCGTCCGACCCTGCGCCCGTCCCGGTCCCGCCGCGTCGCCGCCGGTGGTGGCCCTGGCGGCGCGGCTGATCCGCCGTCGTCGGGGGGACCACCACCCCGATGTGGGCGCGTGCGGTTGTGCCGCGGAGAGCCTGGGGCGTCAGTTTCAGTGGGTGGTGTACCCACCGTCGACGGGCAGGGCGACACCGATCACGAAGCTCGCGCCGGGGCTGCACAGCCACAGCGCCGCGGCGGCAACTTCCTCGGCCTGACCAAGGCGCCCGATCGGCTGCTGGCTCATGATCTCAGCCATGGCCTCGGCCTGACCTTCGAGCATGCCGGCGACCATCGGGGTCTCGATCACGCCGGGACAAACAGCGTTGATACGGATGCCCCTGGGCGCGTACTCGACCGCAGCGCTCTTGGTCAGACCGATCACACCGTGCTTGGACGCGTGGTACGCAGCGCGCTCGGGCAACCCGACCAGCCCGCCCAGCGAGGAGCAGTTGACGATCGCGCCGGAGCCTTGGGTACGCATCTGGCGCAGCTCGTGCTTCTGGGCAGCCCACACACCGCGCAGGTTGACGGCGTTGACGCGGTCGAAATTTTCAGCACTCTCGTCGGCGGCGTCCGACGGCGGGGCCTGGATACCGGCGTTGTTGAACGCCATGTCCAGGCGGCCGTAGGTGTCCACCGCCCTGGTGACCATGGCGGCGGCTTGGTCCTCGTCGGCGACGTCGCACACTACGCCGATGGCCTGGTGACCGGCGTCCGTGAGTTCCTTCGCCGCGTTCTCGACGGCGTCCTTGTTGACGTCGGCCAGCACGACGGCGGCGCCGGCGTGGGGCGAAGGCGCGGGCGGCAGCCAGGCCCATGCCGGAGGCGGCACCGGTGACCAGGGCGACCTGACCCTCAAAGTTGTACTGCGGGTTCATGACAGGGTGTCCAATCTTCAGGCAGGGCACGAGGGCTGGGGCCTCGTGACGGGTGTTCGTTAAGGCTGCGGCTTCCCCCGGCAGCGGGGCATGCCCGGGCAGGTCAGGGGTGCGGGCGGCGCGGGCCGGCGTATGCGGCGTCGGTGGCCCGGACGGTCGCGCGTGAGGCCGGCATGGCATCTTCCGGTGTGGTTCGACGCCGGTCAGAGCGTGAGCAGGACCTTGGTGGCGATGCGCTGGTCCATCGCCTGGTAGCCTTCCGCGGCCCGGTCGAGCGGCAGCGTGAGGTCGAAGACCTTGCCGGGGTCGATAGTGCGGTCCCAGATCAGCTGGATCAGTTCGGGCAGGAAGCGCCGGACCGGGGCGGGGCCGCCGTGGATGTGCACGCCCGACATGAACAGCTGGTCGCCGGGGATGGCGACGTCGTGGGACACCCCGACGAAGCCGACGTGGCCGCCGGGGCGGGTGGCGTGGATGGCCTGCATCATGGCCTCCTGGGTGCCGACGGCCTCGATCACGCTGTGCGCGCCCAGCCCGCCGGTCAGCGCCTTGACCTTCTCGACGCCGGCGTCGCCGCGCTCGGTGACAATGTCGGTGGCGCCGAACTCGCGGGCGAGCGCCTGCCGGTCGGCGTGGCGACTGAACGCGATGATGCGCTCCGCGCCGAGCTGGCGGGCGGCCAGGATGCCGAGCAGGCCGACGGCGCCGTCGCCGACGACCGCGACGGTCTTGCCGGGTCCGGCCTCGGCGGCGACGGCCGCGAACCAGCCGGTACCGAGCACGTCGGAGGCCGCCATCAGCGACGGGATCAGGTCAGGGTCGGGCCGGCCGGGGGTCGCGACGAGGGTGCCGTCGGCGAGGGGGACGCGGGCCAGCTCGGACTGGGTGCCAAGGGTGCCCATCAGGAAGCGGTGCACGCAGTGCGCCTGGTAGCCGGCCCGGCAGATCTCGCAGGTGTTGTCGGACGCCCAGAACGAGCCGACGACGAAGTCACCGACCTTCACGGTGCGAACCTCGGACCCGACCTCCTCGACGACGCCGACGTACTCGTGGCCCATCACCTGGTGGTCGACCGGTTCGGCGCCCCGGTACGGCCACAGGTCGCTGCCGCAGATGCAGGTCGCGGCCAGGCGGATGATCGCATCGGTCGGTTCGACGATCGTCGGATCGGGGCGCTGTTCGACGCGCACGTCCCCCGGCTTGTACATGACAACCTGACGCATCCTGGTGTGCTCCGTTCGCTTCGATCGGGACGGCCCTACAGGGCAACGGCACCCAGTCAACGCGCCCTCCCGAGCGGGGAGAAGTCCCTGCGAATGGGTGTACCGACAGGGCACCCCTCGCCGGTGTCGTGCGGCCTACGCTTGACAAATGAACAACCGTTCGGAGGTCCGCGACTTCCTGACCACGCGCCGGGCCCGGCTGACGCCCGAGCGGGTCGGGCTGCCGCCGACGGGCAGCCGACGCGTCCCCGGCCTGCGGCGCAGCGAGGTCGCCGCCCTCGCCGGGCTCAGCGTCGAGTACTACGCCCGGCTCGAACGCGGCCAGATCGCCGGCGCGTCGTCCGGCGTCCTGGAGGCCCTGGCCCGGGCGCTGCACCTCGACGAGACCGAACGCGCGCACCTGTTCGACCTCGCCCGCGCCGCCGACGGCGTCCCGACCTCCGGGCGGTCCCGGCGCCGCACCGCCGCCGGCAAGGCCGCCGCACGCCTGAGCCTGCGGTGGGCGATGGAGGCGATCACCGACGGCGTCGCGTTCGTCCGGGACCCGCAGCAGAACCTGCTCGCCACCAACGCGCTCGGCCGCGCCTTCTACTCACCGGTGATCGGCGACGGGGGACGCCTGCCGAACCTGGCCCGGTTCCAGTTCCTCGACCCTGCCTCGCGCGACTTCTACCCCGACTGGGACCGCTTCGCCGAGATGTGCGTCGGCGTCATGCGCACCGAGGCGGGCCGCGACCCGCACGACCGCGCTCTGCAGGACCTCGTCGGCGAGCTCTCCACCCGTAGTGAGGACTTCCGCCGGCTCTGGGCCGACCACAACGTGCGCGCCCACGGCGCCGGCACCAAGCGGTTCCACCACCCGATCGTGGGTGAACTCACGCTCGCCTACGAGGAACTCGCCATCACCGCCGAACCCGGCCTGGTGCTCCTCGTGTACACGGCCGAACCCGGATCGCCGTCCGCGGAACGGCTGCGCCTACTCGCCTCCTGGGCGGCCACCGCCGCCACCACCACCGCAGCAGTCCGCGAACCCGAAGGAACCTGATGCAGATCACCCGCAGCTCCATCGCCACCGCTAAGGGACCCGACGATTGGTTCACCGGTGACGTCTACATCGATGCGGTCGCCGCCGCGCCCCCGCCGTCGCGGGTGACGGCGAATCTGGTGCACTTCATGCCCGGGGCACGCACCCACTGGCACCGCCACCCCCTGAGCCAGACCGTCTTCGTCACCGAAGGCGTCGGCCTGTGCCAGCGCCGCGGCGGCCCCGTCGAGGTCATCCGCCCCGGCGACCGCGTCCTGTTCGAAGCCGACGAGGAACACTGGCACGGCGCCGCACCCGACCGGCTCATGGTCCACCTCGCCATCAACGAAGCCGACGACCAGCATGCCGTCGTCCACTGGCTCGAACCCGTCACCGACGCCGAATACGCCGCAGTCCCTCCTCCCAGCGCGTAGCGGTTGCCGCGAGCACACGCCGATCCAGCCCCTGCTGTCTCAGATGGGAACTTTCACAGGGGACTGCCTCGTTAACGGCACCTCTCTTTGTCAAGACGCCGACACGTTCAACCCGGCGTTGACCTCCCGTTGCAGGTCGCGGTCGCGCAGGTAGCGGGCCACGAAGATGCTGCGCTGCGCCCGGCCGACCTCCAGCATCGCCTGGTACGTCGGGTGCATCAGGTTGGTCTGCTGGAAGCGGCGCAGGATCGCCGCGGTCTGCGCCGACCGGGTCCGGACCGCCGTCGCGTACTTGATCATCTGGTCGCGTGGCCGGGAACCGGCCCGGTCATCCCGTCGAGCAGTTGCCCGATCACCCGGTCCCGCAGCTCCGGCGTGCCGGCCTCGATGGCGAGCGGGGGAGTGAAGACCTGCAACGCCACGAGCGCGCCCATCGCGGTCGCGTACGCCACCTCGAACGGGCAGTCGGCGCGGAAGACGTCCTCCTCCTGGCCGCGCTCGTACAGGTCGCGGATCGCCCTGGGGAGCCGGTCGGCGGTGGGCAGGGAGAGCGCGCCGGACCCGCTCAGCGACTCGTGCAGCATCAGCGCCAGCACTCGGGGGCGGGCCCGCAGGATGTCGTAGAAGCCGGTGAAGGCGGCGCGCATCCCCGCGTACGGATCGAGCGTGGCGGCCCGGTCGAGCACCGGCGCCCAGGCGGCGGCCAGCCCCGTCCGCTGCTCGTCGATGACGGCCGCGTAGAGCCCTTCCTTGCTGCCGAAGTGGTGGTAGATCATGCGCTCGTTGACGCCGGCGCGCCGGACCACCGCCTGCACCCGGGTCCCGTGCAGGCCGGTGCGGGCGAACTCCTCCGCCGCCGCGTCGAGCAGGGCGGCCCGGCTGTCACTCATGCAGTAAGTATTTACCGAACCGGCCGCGGCGGCAACCCCGCCTCACTCGATCCCACCTTCGGGTGGAGCCGGTCGGCAGTCCAGGTAGGCGTCCAGCGCGGCGGCTCCGGTCAGCATGGCGCGACTTCGGGCCGAGAGGCGGGCGCGCCAGTCACGCAGCGCCGATTCAAGGGGTGCGACGCCCCCGGCGGAGCGGACCTGGGCGATCAGCGGGGCGATCTGCTCCAGCAGGTGCCCGCCCCGCCTGAGCTGGTGGACCAGCAGGGCGTCGCGTACGTCGGCGGCGCTGTAGACCCGGTAGCCCGTCCGCGGGTCGCGGCGCGGCTGGACCACGCCGGCGCGTTCCCATTTGCGCAGGGTGGCCGGGCGGATGCCCAGCCGTCTCGACAGCGGGCCGACGAACGTGTCGCCGCGTTCCGGCGGCACGGGCTCGAGGTCGCGCAGCGCGGCCTCGACGGCCTGAAGGGTACGGCGGTCATCGAGAAGCTGGGCGTGGCTCTCGTCGATGAGCCGAAGGGCGTCCCCGATCGCGTCCCGGTTGACCGCCCGCATGATCGACGTGGCCGTCCGGTGGCCGTGCCCGGGCACGAGGGCCAGGAACACGTTCAACGCGCTCGCGTGCAGCGGCGTGTAGGTGCGGTAGCCGTGGGGGGTGCGTTCCGCGCCCGGAAGGACGCCGGCCGCCTCGTAGTTCCTGATCGCCTGGGTCGACAGACCGTGTCGGCGCGCCAGGTCAACCGGTCTGAGCCGACCGCCGTCTTGAAGGTTCAGCCGCACTGTACTGCCAAATCTGCGGAAAAGTTTCAACCGACGGTTCAACGATAGCGTTGAGGGCATGACTGCTGGTATCACCGACACCGCCCATGCCGTCGACGCTGCTGTCGTCATGGGGCTGCTCCCGGCCCGGCCTCGGCTGCTCGCCCTGGGCGAGCCCACCCACGGCGAGGAGGTTCTCCTCGACCTGCGCAACGATCTCTTCCGGCAACTCGTCGAGCGGGAGGGCTACCGCACGATCGCCATCGAGAGCGACTGCCTGATGGGCCGGGTGGTGGACGACTACGTCACGTCGGGAACGGGCACCCTCGACGAGGTCATGGAGCGCGGCTTCAGCCACGAGTGGGGCGCCTTCCCCGGCAACCGCGAACTCGTGCGCTGGATGCGCGGGTACAACGAGGGCCGGGCTGCGTCCGAACAGCTCCGTTTCGCCGGTTTCGACGGCCCGCTGGAGATCACCGCCGCCGCGAGCCCCCGGCAGGCCCTCACCGCTCTCCACGGCTACCTCGCGGCCCGGGTGGACGCCGGCCTGCTTCCCTGCACCGCGGAGACGCTCGACCACCTGCTCGGCGCCGACGACCGGTGGACCGATCCGGCCGCGATGATGGACCCGGCCCGGTCCGTGGGGCGGACGCCCGAGGCCAGGGAGCTGCGACTGCTCGCCGACGACCTGGTGGCCCTGCTCGACGCGCAGGCGCCGCACCTGATCGCGGCGTCCGCACCCGACGACTGGGAGCGGGCGCGCCTGTACGGGCGCACCGCCACCGGCCTGCTGCGCTACCACTTCGCGATGGCCGACACGTCACCGAGCCGCATGGCGCGGCTGCTCGGCGTGCGGGACTCCATGATGGCCGCCAACCTGCTCGCCCTCGCCGAACGCGGCCCGACGCTGGTGCACGCCCACAACGGTCATCTGCAGCGTGACAAGAGCACGATGCGGATGGGCGGCCTGCCGGTGGAATGGTGGAGCGCCGGCGCGCTCGTCAGCGCCCAACTGCGCGAGAGGTACGCCTTCCTGGCCACGGCCCTCGGCACGATCCGCCACCACGGTGTGGAAACCCCACCCCCGGACACCATCGAAGGACTCCTGTACGCGCTCCCGGAGGACCGGTACGTCGTCGACCCCCGCCGCCTGGCCGCGGTTCTCGGCGAGGAGAGACCCGCTCCGCGCGTGTCTCCCTGGTTCGGCTACGCCCCGCTGGACCCGGCACACCTGGCCGGCATCGAGGGGCTCGTCTTCGTCAAGGACGCCGTGCGGAACTAGGGTCCCCGCGTTCGCCGGCACAGGTGGCTCGCTGGGGTTGTTCCTCAGCGAGCCAGCGCCGCCGCACGGCATGCGCGCGGCGGCGCCTCACCGAGCTACGGACTGCGGCCGGGCCTTCCACCTGGCGCGGGGCGGCTTCAGTCGTCGCGTCCGGCACCGCGGTCGGGTGCGCTCATGTCCCCCGTGCCGGGCGTACCGTCGGCGAGCCCGTAGCGCAGGTACACGGTGCCCTTCGGATTCGCTACCGGCGGTTCGAGGAGTGTGACGTTCGTGGGCACCGCGCCACCGTCGAACACCTTCTTCCCGACACCGAGCACGATCGGGTGCACCCAGAGGTCGAGACGGTCGAAGAGCTTCTCGCGCAGGAGGGTCTGCACCAGGTTCAGGCTCCCGACGACCTTCACGTGCTCGTGCCGGTCACGGATCTCGCGCACGGCGCCGGCCAGATCCGGACCGAGCTGCGTGGACCCGGCCCACGAGAGGGCGGGCCTGCCGCGGGAGGCCACGTACTTCGGGACGCTGTTGAAGAGCGTGGCGATCTCGTTGTCCGCGCTGCCCTCCTGGTGCGGCCAGTAGGCGGCGAAGATCTCATACGTCCGCCGGCCGAGCAGGAGGGCGTCCGTGCCGTCGTACGCGGCACCGACCTGCGCCCCGGCGACCTCGTCCAGCAGGGGCGCCTGCCAGCCGCCGAACGGGAATCCCACCGGGTCCTCGTCGGGACCGCCGGGCGACTGCCCGACGAGGTCGAGGGTTGCGAACAGCTCGATGTGGATGAGGCCCATGTCTGACTCCCGGCGGGGTTGGTTGGCTCGGATCGAGGGGTAGACCTGCGGTCGCCGGCAGACTCATCGTTGCGACGGCCACAACCCGGACCCGTGGCGAATTACTGGATTAACGATTATCGCAATCCAGTAATCCAACCCGACAAACGGGACAAACCAGCGGTACATCATAATGACAGTTATGTGCGCGAGCGGCGGGTGATGGACCGCGGTTCGCCCGGTTGGTTCACTGGCCCAGGCGGCAGTGCGGGAGCGAGTTAAACGGCGCCCGAGGGGCCCGGGCGTCGTTGTCGGCCAGCGCGACGTCGAGGAACGCGCCGACCCCGACCTGGGTGGCGTCGGCCAGCCGGGCGATGAGCAGCAGGCGTCGCCGCAGCGCCTCCGGCTCGCCGGCCTCGGGCAGCGCCTGCCGCCGGCCGACCGGATGCAGCGACGCCCGGCGCCGCCGGGCCGCCCGGTAGGCCGGGTCCTCGTCGGCGAGCTGGGCCGCCAGCAGCGGCCAGACGTCCTGCCCGTCCGGGTCGAGTTCCTCGATGAGCAGTCCGGCGGTGTCCCCGAGGACCTGGTACGCCCACGGGTGAGGCAGCCGCGACAGCCGGTCGACCGCGGCGTCGACGCCCGCCAGGTCCGACTCGTCGGCCGCCCGCACCCCGGCCACCACCGCGTTCCACAGTTCCTGCTCCGCCGGCGTCGGCGGGTGCCACATCGCCATCTGCGCTCCGCTTCTGACCTGTGAGGGATCAGGCGTCGAGAGTTCGGGTCGGGGGTGGCCGGCACGGGCCCGTAGGAGGGCGAGACCCGTGCCGGCCGCGGTGATCACCCCAATCACCGCGTTCGCGCCACCGCGGGCGGCCGGCCCGCGGCGACGTCGTCTCCGGAGATGGGCGGACCCGGTCCGGGGGCGCCCATCAACGTGAGTCAATTATGCGACATATTTAGCCGATTATGACGATTTGAATGTTCGTGTCGCACGTGTTCACATCCTCGCCGGGGTCGGTTCGCGTTCCACCGTGACGGGACGTGCCACGGGGAGCTGCGCGGTGGTGCGCCGAGGCCAGGGCAGCAGTCGGGGTGGCCGCCGGGCGCTGAGATCCTCGATCCAGCCCAGGGCGAACACCAGCCCGGTGAGCAGCACGAGGGCCACCGCCAGGTAGCCGACCTCGCCGAGCCGCCAGACGCCGATCAGGTCACCCACGGCGAAGCAGACCGCGATGGCGGCGTTGTGCCAGAGGTAGATGGTCAGCGCGCGGCTGTTCAGCGCGGTCACGAGCCGGTCCAGCGGCCGGATCCGGGCCAGCCAGCCCATCGGCGGCGCGACGCGCAGCAGCACCAGCACGAACCCGAGCGACCAGAACGCCTGCGCCACCGGGACGTCGTTGAGGTCGCGGCCCGCGTCGGGGTGGGTCACCAGCCAGCCGACCGCGACCCCCAGGCAGAGCGCCGCCAGGCCCAGCAGCGCCGGCAGCGAGAGCCGCCGCAACCGGCGGTCCTGGTGCGCGAAACCCACCAGCCAGCAGGCGGTGAACATGGCCAGGTCGGTCAGCACCGACTCCACCGGCCCGTCGAACCCGGGTGCCGCGGTCTGCAGCAGCACCACGCCGGCCAGCGGCACGAGCACCGACCACACCGGCCACCGCCGGTGCAGCGCCAGCATCGCGGGGGAGAGCAGCACCAGCCAGAGGTACGTCACCAGGTACCAGAGCACCCCGGTCACGTCCGCGGCCCACGCGCTGCCGGGCGGCTGTACCAGCGGCACCACCCAGCTGAGCAGAGCCGGCCAGGCGGGACGGTCGGACCAGCCGTGCCAGAGCATCAGCGGCACCAGCACCAGGCCGAGGGCCCACAGCCCGGGGAGGAGGCGGCGGAGCCGGCCGCTGACCGCCCGCTCCGGCGTACGGTCCAGTGAGCGGGCCATCAGCGCGCCGCCGAGGGCGAACATCACCCCCATGGCGGGGAAGACCAGGCTCAGCCAGGCGGCGCCGAACATGTGGTACACGATGACCCGGCCCAGCGCGAGCGCCCGCAACGTGTCGAACCAGCGGTCCCGACCCGGCGGCGCCCCGGCGCCCGGCGCGACGGGCCTGCCCTCGACCGGCTCGCCGGCCCGTTTCACGCGGCGCCAGCCCAGCCGGGCGCCGGTCAGCGCGGTCACCATGGACCGGGCCAGCACCAGGTACATCAGCTGGCGGTAGGCGAACTGCTGGATCGGCAGGGTGAGCAGCGGGCGCAGCGGCTCCCGGTCGAGTTTGAAGGCCACCGCCGCGGTGAGCAGTTGCACGGCCAGCATGACCAGCCAGGCCACCGCCGTCTTCGTGGTGTCCAGGAAGAACAGTCCGTAGACGGCCAGCAGGTCGAGCACCGGCCCGAGCAGGGGGAGCAGCACGCCGAACAGGGCGAGCATGGGCAGCCCGAAGCGGCCGAACCGGGCGCTGGGGCCCCGGTCGCGGACGGCGCCGCGGTGCTTCCACATCGACTGGAGGGTGCCGTAGCTCCAGCGGTAGCGCTGCCGCCACAGGTCGCCCACCGAGGCGGGCGCCTCCGTCCAGGCGCGGGCCCGGTCCTGGTACACCACCCGCCAGCCGGCCCGCAGCACCGCCATGGTGACGTCGGTGTCCTCGGCCAGGGTGTCGCCGCTCATCCCGCCGACCATGGTCAGGGCGCGGCGCCGGAAGGCGCCGATCGCCCCGGGCACCGTCGGGATGCAGCCCAGCTTCTCGTAGAACCGGCGGTCCAGGCTGAAGCCGATGACGTACTCGATGTGCTGCCACTGGCCGAGCAGGCGGTGCCGGTTGGCGACCTTGACGTTCCCGGCCACCGCGCCGATCCCGGGATCGGTGAACGGCTCGACGAGCCGCCGGATCGCGTCCGGCTCGAAGACGGTGTCCGCGTCGACGGTGACGATGATGTCGTGCGAGGCGTACAGGAGTCCGGTGTTGAGGGCTGTCGCCTTGCCGCCGTTGGCTTTGCGGATGACCCGGACGCCGGGCAGGCCGAGCGAGTCGACGAGGTCGGCGGTGCCGTCGGTCGAGCCGTCGTCGACCACGATCACCTCGATCCCGGGGTGGTCGTTGGCGACCAGGGACCGGACGGTGGCGACGATGCCGGCCCGTTCGTTGTAGGCGGGCACGATGACCGACACCGGCGCGGTCGTCACTCCCCAGGGCCAGCGCTGGGCCCGGCGGCGGCGGGCCAGCCGGCGGGCCAGCAGAAGCAGCATCACGGTGCGGGCCAGCATGAGCAGGCCGACCACCACGAAGATCAGGGCGAGGCCGCGCAGGATCCCGTCGGCCAGCCGGATCGCCCAGCAGACCGGCGCGGCCCGCCAGCGGTCGCCGGTGGACGCCGCGACGTTGCCGGCGTAGGCGGGCGCGTCCGGTCGGGCGCGGTTGATCCCGGCGCTGACGGTGGTGAAGGTGTAGCCGCGGGCGAGCATCAGCGGGATGAACCGGTCCAGGGCCGCGAGGGTCTGCGACCGGTCCCCACCGGCGTCGTGCAGCAGCACCACGGCGCCCGCGTCGCCGGCCGGCGTCAGGTTCCGCACGATGGTGTCCACCCCGGGCCGCGCCCAGTCCTCGCCGTCGAGGTCGTTGACCACGGTCAGGTAGCCCTGCCCGGCGGCACGCCGGATCACCGGCCAGTTGGCGTCGTCGACGGCGCTGGGCACCGAGGAGTACGGGAAGCGCAGCAGGCTCGTCCGGATCCCCGCGGCGTGCACGATCGCCATCTGGGTCTGCGCGTACTCCATCCGTTGCCGCCAGGCGGGCAGCAGGCTGGCGTCGGGATGGGTGAAGGTGTGCACGCCGAGTTCGTGCCCCTCGGCCACGGTGCGCCGGGCCAGGTCCGGGTGGCGGGCCACCTCCGACCCGATCACGAAGAAGGTGGCCGGGGTGTGGTGCCGGCGCAGGACGTCGAGGACACGCGGGGTCCAGGTCGGGTCGGGCCCGTCGTCGAAGGTGAGCGCGATGGTCCGCGCGGGCAGGCGGTAGGTGCGGGGCTGATCGCCCCGGGCGTCGAGCACCGGCCCGCCGTCCAGGATCTCCGTGGGCACGGTGACCTGGTCCTCGGCGTCGCGGACGTGGTCGGGGCGGAAGCGGGCGTTGGCGTACGCCTCGACCAGCAGCACGGACCCGACCACCAGGGCCAGGGACGCGACGACGAACCGGCCGGCGGCGCGCCGGCTCCGCAGGCTCATCCGACGACCTCCGGATCGGGCCGGGGCAGAGTGGGCAGGCTGGTGCCGGAACCCGTGGGGGCGGGAGGTGTCGGTGTGGCGGGCGGCGACTGGTCCTGCGGCGACGGGGTCGGGGCCGGGCTGGCGGCCCGGTCGTCCACCGGTGCGGGGTCTGCCCGCCGCGGCGCCGGTCGCAGGTTGCGGGCGGGGCGTTTCGCGGCGGCCGGCGCCGGTGGCGCGTCCACGATGCCTGTCGACCGGGGAGCCGGGGGCGGGTCTGTCGGCCTGGGCGAGGGGACGAGGACGGGTGGGCGGCTGGTCCCGCCGCTCGGGGCGCCGCCGACCGAGACCGGCCCGGGCAGCAGCGGCGTCGCGGGGCCGGGGAGCAGGGCGCTCGCGGCCATCGGCAGATAGCCCAGCGAGGCCACCGCGACGAGGACGCCCGCCCGCCGGATCCGTTGCCGGCGCGTGCCGGTGGCGTCCACGAAGACCGGTCGGGCGGGCCGGGGCAGGACTGTTGTCATCGGACGATGCGAGCTGCCAGGGAGCCGGTCAAACGAGATGCGAGAAGCCACCGGCCGAGGCTATTGGGGAGATTGTGGGCGTATATCCCGATTCGAAAGCGAGGGGAGGGGCGATTGTTTCACTATTCGCATATCCGGATCCTCAGGCACACATGTCACTAAAAGGCGCGACAGGGATTCGACCGGCTAAACAGGATTAGCATCCCCAATGTTCCGCGAGCCACCCCTGGGTCGGGGTGGCTCGCGGCGTCGGTCGGTCAGGGCTCCGTGCGGTCGTCGATCTCCGTGTCGGACTCCCCGGGCCGGGCGCCGATCGCCTCCTCGGCGGCCCGCCCGCCGGTGCTCTCGTCACCCAGAGTCAAGCTGCTGCGGGGCAGCCCGGACAGCCCGGCCGGATCCCGGATCTCGCCCTGGACGCCCCGGCTGTCCTGGGCGCGGTCGTCGATCTGACTGTCCCCGGGCCGGGCGCCGATCGCCTCCTCGGCGGCCCGCCCGCCGGTGCTCTCGTCCCCCAGCGTCAGGCTGCTGCGAGGCAGTCCGGACAGCCGCGCCGGGTCCTGGGTGGGCTGGTCCGGCCAGTCGGCGGTCTCGGCGCCCGCGCCGCCGGCCGACTCCCGCCGGCCGACGCCCTGCGCGTGGTAGGCGCCGGGCACGCCGGGGTCACCCGGATCGGCGAGGCTGGTGTCGACCGGCCGGGCGTCCGGGTCGGCCAGCCCCGCCCGGCGCAACATCTCGACCAGTTCGTCGTGCGGCATGCGCTCGGTGTCCGTTATTCCCGCCCCGCGCGCGATGGACCGCAGGGTCATCAGGTCCTGGTCTGCGAAGGTCTCGGCCATGCCGGTGCCTTCCCGGCGCCCGACAGAAGAAAACCTGTGCTCAGGCCCGCGCGCCACCCAGCCCGAGCAGCACGGCCAGGCCGAGCGCGCTGCGGGGGGCGTACGGCACCCGCCACAGGCCGCCGTGCGCCGCCGCGTACGCCTCGTCCCGCCACGGGTGCTCCTGCGCCGGACCGCCGCCGGTGCGCAGGTCGTGCACGAGCAGCGCGGCCATCAAGGTGTTGCTGGTGGCCGGCTCGAACACCTCGATGCCGAACCGGTGCGCCCCGGCGTACGCGGCCGCGAGGGCGCGGTTGCGCAGCACCGAGCGGGTCCGGGTGGGCGGGGCCACGGTGAACGACACGGTGGCGCCGGCGTCCCGGGCCACCGCCGCCCGCCAGCGTTGCAGCCGCTTGGCCAGCGCGTAGTTCGGTCCCTGCTGCGGCACCAGGCTGTCGTTGATCCCCGGGTCCGCCCCGGGCGGGTAGTTGCGGTGCAGCAGCCGGCCGCCGGAGAGCAGCCGCAGCGCCCGGCGCGCCGGACCGCGGGCGGCGTATCCGCGTTCGGCGTGGGCGACGGCCTCGGCGGGCACGGCGTACACGTCGGTGGGGGTGGCCAGGAAGGCCAGCGCGGCGTCCGGGCGGTGCCGTCCCAGGTGGACGGTGAGGGCGTCGACCGCGGTGGCGACCCGGACGTTGGTCGCGCCGTCGGCGTACACGTAGTTGCCGAGCACCAGCCGGCCGTCCAGGCCGCCCAGCCACCGCGCGGCCTGCGGCAGGCGGTGCAGCAGGTCGGCGCCGGCCCCGGCGGCGAGGGCGGCGTCGTCGGCGGCGGTGCCGGGCCGCACCGGCAGGTGCAGCCGCCCGCCGTACCGGTGGGCGGTGCGCAGCAGGCGGCGCCAGATCTCCGGGCGGGGCAGGTCGACCGCGACCACTGCGCCGCCCCAGCGCAGCACGGACGGCAGCGGGCCCATCTCGGCGCCCGCGCCGAGCACCACGATCCGCTGGTCGCTCAGGTCCAGCCAGTCCAGGTTGGCCTGCACCGCGCGGACCGCCTCGGCGCAGCTCGGCTCGACGACGCCCGCGGCCACCCAGGCGTCGAGGCGCCGGCGCAGGTCGTCGCCGCGCAGGCGCTGTCCCCGGTACGGCAGGGACAGCTCGCGCTCCACCGGGCCGGCCCCGGTCACCGTGGCGGTCTCCAGCGGCGGCTCCCGGTCCGGCAGCGCGAACGCCTCGTCCAGCGCGACCTCGGCGCCCTCGGACGGGACGTAGCGCATCCGGGCGTGCAGGGCGGCGAGCCCGTCCCGGGCGACGGTGAGCGCGGCCTCCCGGGACAGCAGGCCGGCCTCGACGAGCCGGCGGAAATGGCCCAGGTAGCCGTGCCGCCAGTCGGTCTCGTGCTCGGCGGAGCGGGCGCCGACCGGGTCCACCGCCCGCAGGGCGCCGGCGACCACCGCCCGCCCCAGCACCGTCGTGCTGCGCCGGCCGTCGCCGGTCGCGGGGAACACCACCCCGGTCGGGCCGTCCACGGCACACCTCCTGCTCGTCCCGGCCGCCGCCGGCCGTGGGCCCACTCTGCCGCATCGGCCGTGCCGACGCCCGCCGAGGGGCCGCCCGGCGGGCCCTCAGGTCACGTCCCGTGCACGGTTCGGTCACGACAGTCGCGCTTGGATATCGGCTCGGCCACGACGGGATCCGCTGCGGCACCGGTCTGCGTCAATGACCTTGAGCCGTCCCCAGCCCCTCGGAGGAAACCATGGTCCAGATCAGACGGTCGGCGCTGCTGCTGGTGGCGTTGGCCACCGTCGTGGCGGTCAGCGGCTGCGGCGCCGACAGCGGTGCGCGGCGCAGCGACTCGGCCCACGGGCCGGTCCGCCAGGACGGCGGAATCCCCTGGTCCGGTGACGAGACACGGACGTCGGACGACCCGCTCTCCACCTTCGCCGTGGACGTCGACACCGCGTCGTACGGCTACGCCCGCCGGCTCATCATGGACGGCCGGCTGCCAGAGCGCGACAGAGTGCGGCCGGAGGAGTTCGTCAACTCGTTCCGCCAGGACTACCCGCAGCCCGCCGGGGACGGCTTCGCTGTGCACGTCGACGGCGCCCGCCTGCCGCGTACCCACGAGGCCGGCGGCGACGAGCGGCTGCTGCGGGTCGGGCTGCAGACCCGGGCCGAGGACGAGGAGCGCCGTCCGGACGCGTCGCTCACCTTCGTCATCGACGTCTCCGGGTCGATGGGCGAGCCCGGCCGGCTCGACCTCGTGCGCGACGCCCTGCACACGCTGGTGGACCAGCTGCGCCCCACCGACTCCATCGCCGTGGTCGAGTTCAGCGACAAGGCCCGGGTGGCCCGGGAGATGACGCCGGTGGCCGACGCCCGACGGTTGCACGAGGCGATCGACTCGCTGCACACCCGGAGCAGCACCAACCTGGAGGCCGGCCTGGTGCTCGGCTACCGGGTGGCCCGCGACGGCTTCCGTCCCGGCCGGGCGAACCGGGTGATCGTGCTCTCCGACGGGCTGGCGAATGTCGGCAGCACCGACGCGGAGCCGATCCTGCGCCGGGTACGCGACGAGGCGGAGAAGCAGATCGCCCTGCTCGGCGTGGGTGTCGGCAGCGACTACGGCGACGAGCTGATGGAGCAGCTGGCCGACCGGGGCGACGGCTTCGCCGTGTACGTCAGCGAGCGGGAGCAGGCCCGGAAGGTGTTCGTACGGCAGTTGCCGGCCACGCTGAGCGTGCGGGCGCTGGACGCCAAGGTTCAGGTGACGTTCGCGCCGCAGGCGGTGCGCTCCTACCGGCTGGTGGGCTACGACAACCGGGCGCTGGCCGACGAGGACTTCCGCGACGACCGGGTGGACGGCGGCGAGGTGGGCCCGGGGCACAGCGTCACGGCGCTGTACGCGGTCCGGCTCGCCGAGGGCGTGTCCCCGTCGGCCCGGATCGCCCAGGTGCAGGTGCGCTGGACCGACCCGGCGGACCGTACGCCGGCCGAGACGTACGGGTCGGTGACCGTCGCCGACGTGGACCGCGCCTTCACCGCGGCGTCGCCACGGTTGCGGGCCTGCTACGCCGCGGCCTGGTTCGCCGAGACGCTGCGGGATGACGGGTCCGACGGGCCGGTCCGGCTGACCGACCTGGCCACCATCGCCGACGGGGCGGCCGCCGCCACCGAGGACGCCGAGGTGCGGGACCTCGCCCGGGTGATCCGCTCCGCCGACGAGCTGCGCTGACCGACCGGGCCGGCGCCGGGCAGGGGAGGCGCCGGCCCGCAGCGGGTCAGCGGCGGGCGGGTTTCGGCTCCGGCGTCGGGCGGCCCCGCTCCGGGTCGACACCGACCTGCACGGCGAGGCCCGGGTCGACGGCGAGCAGCGGGCGCGGTCCGAACAGCGCCATCGCGGTGAGCAACTGGTCGGTGCTCCGCTCGCGCCAGGCCGGCCGCCGCTGCGGGTCCAGCTCGGCGTGCTCCCGCCGCTGCCGGCGCAGCAGGCGGCCCACCACGGAGGCGGGACCGCCGGCGTCGCGCCCCTCGACCGCGCTCTCCACCAGCCGGGTCACCCCGACCACGGCGACGGCGAACAGCGGCAGGGTGCCCAGCGCGATGCGCCGCCGCTGCGCCGGGGTGAGCAGCCAGCCGTCCCGGAC
>NZ_MUYZ01000101.1:0-20059 GCF_003013775.1 Micromonospora sp. MH33 | reverse complement strand
CGTTGTACTTCTTCGGTGCGGGCATCGCTGGTGTTCCTCCCAGGTTTCGATGTCTCCATCAAACCCGGTGCGGAACATGGCACGACACCCGGATCTGCTCCCCGCGCACGCGGGGGTGATCCGGTGATTGGGTTGTTCGCGGCGTCGACGAGGTCCTGCTCCCCGCGCACGCGGGGGTGATCCCGGGGCCTTCACCCGGGTCGCGATCGACACGCTCTGCTCCCCGCGCACGCGGGGGTGATCCGATGAAGGCGAGCAGGCTGGCGATCGTCTTCCCCTGCTCCCCGCGCACGCGGGGGTGATCCCCGGGTCATCGGGGCGATCAACTCGGGTATCGGCTGCTCCCCGCGCACGCGGGGGTGATCCCCCGTTCCGGCCCCGCTCGTACGAGGACCCGACCTGCTCCCCGCGCACGCGGGGGTGATCCCTGTTGGACTACGTGCAGGCCGATGGTCTGCTTGCTGCTCCCCGCGCACGCGGGGGTGATCCGGTGAAGCGCGTCCAGCTCGGCCTTGGTCGCCTCTGCTCCCCGCGCACGCGGGGGTGATCCCGACTCCCGCTCCCGGGCGGTGACCTCGGTGGCCTGCTCCCCGCGCACGCGGGGGTGATCCCAGGGTCCCGGACGGGTTGACCGTCGCCGAGTACTGCTCCCCGCGCACGCGGGGGTGATCCGAACGCCGGGTTGATGGTCGCCGCCGACGCGGGCTGCAATGTCGGCGTCGGCGGTGACCGGGCTGCTGCGCATCGCCTGGCGCAGCGTGGTCGGCATCGTCAACCGCGTGGTCGACGCGGCCGAAGCCGGCCTCGACCGGCTGGCCGGGGCTGCGCCGCATCGGCATCGACGAGGTCGCCTACCGCAAGGGCCAGCGCTACCTCACCCTGGTCGTCGACCACGACACCGGCCGCCTCGTGTGGGCACGCGATGGCCGGGACAAGGCCACCATCGCCGCGTTCTTCGACGAGCTCGGCCCCGAGCGGTCGGCCGCGCTGACGCACGTGTCGGCCGACGCCGCGGGCTGGATCGGAGACGTCGTGGCCGAACGAGGGCCGCGGGCGGTGCGCTGCCTGGACCCGTACCACCCTGGTCGCCTGGGTCACCGACGCCCTTGACAAGGTACGCCGGGCCGTGTGGAACAGCGCCCGAGGAGGCAAAGGCGGGCGCACGCCGGCCTCCACGCAGCTCAAAGACGCCCAGTGGGCCATGTGGAAGAACCCGCAGAACCTGACCGACAAGCAGAAGCCCACCCTCGCCTCGATCCAGGCCACCAACAAGCCGCTGTACCGGACCTACCTGCTCAAAGAACAGTTCCGGCAGGTCATCGCCGTCAAGGGCGCCGACGGACGGCTGCTGCTGCAGGGCTGGCTGCGCTGCGCCAGCCGGTCCAAACTCGCCCCGTTCGTCAAACTCGCCCACGCGATCCGCCGCCACCTGCCCGCGATCCACAACATGCTCGACAGCGGCCTGCCCAACGCCCGGATCGAGGCAACAACGTCCACCTACGGGTGCTGACCCGCCAGGCCTACGGCTACCGCAGCGCCAAATCACTAATCACCATGGCCAACCTCCGCCGCGGCAATCTCTGCCCACCACTACCCGGACGATCATGAAACCTGACCCACGAGAAGGTTAGTAGAGCCTAAAAAGGAGCGTGGCGACCTCGCCAGTCTGCTTGCCGGGGTTGCCGCCGCTGCCCGCCAGCGCGCCCCGTTCCCAGGGAGGTCCTCAGGCACGCAGCCCCTCTCCAGTTGCGTTGATCGCCTTCTCGTACCACGCTGCGGTGTTCTCTTTCGAGCGAGTCCAGACCGCGACGCACTGCACCACCCGACGGTGCTGCAGGCAGCCGTAGCGGTGGGGGAACGGCGTGCCGTCAGGAAGTTTCATGGTGGCGGTCACCGCTCGGCCGGGTACGCCGGCCGCGGCCGGCTGGTCGGTAGCGGTGTGCCCGTCGGTTACCTGGCCCGCCTCTACGTCCCGGTCGCAGGTTTCCAACAGATCGAATAGTTGTCGTACGGCCTCGGCCGCCACTGGGTCGGTCGGGTAGACCACGGTCTCCTGGGTGACTTCAACGAACTCCTCGGGCGCGGTGCCGTCTGGAGTGCCGAAGACGTGCGTCACTGCGACGAGGCGTCGGTTCAGCAGGGGTAGCGGTCGGCCGCAGGCCACCCCGTCGGAGTCGAGCTTTTCGTCCTTGTAGGCGGGTTTTTCGGCCAGTCCGGCCAAGCGCTGGGTGGCGGCGTACCGGTCTCGCAGCTTCCGTGCGGCGCCGCCATCGGTGGGCGCGGGAGCGACCAGGGCCGTGGCGGACGGTGTCGGCGTCGATTCGCCCGTGGCGGGCGCCGGGTCGCAGGCGGGGGTTGGGGCGAGCACGGCGAGGAGAGCCACCGAAGCGGCGAGACGTCGGGCCATGGCGGCGAGCATAGGTGGCGGTCAACGTCCGCCTCTCGCCGCCTCAAGGCCAACGACGGCGCAGTCACGGTCGAATGGCGTCAGGAACACGTGCCGGTCGGCGGTGCCCAAGGCCGGCGGGGCGCTCGGCGTTCCGTCCCACAACTCTTGTGACCCCGGCCGGCCCTGCTCAACCGATCCCAGCGGCAGGTGTCACAGGCGGGTGAGTCGGTGGTCCAGGGCAGTGTGGCGGCGTCCGGCACTGACGGTGCGGATCGCGGCGGCGAGGGCTCGGCGGGAGCCGACGAGCACGACGAGTTGTTTGGCGCGGGTGACGGCGGTGTAGAGCAGGTTGCGTTGCAGCATCATCCAGGCGCTGGTGGTCAGGGGGATGACGACAGCGGGGTATTCGGAGCCTTGGGAGCGGTGGATGGTCATGGCGTAGGCGTGCGCCAGCTCGTCGAGTTCGTCGAAGTCGTAGTCGATGCTCTCGTCCTCGTCGGTGCGTACCGTCAGGGTCTGCTCCTCGGCGGACAGGGCGGTGACGATGCCGAGGGTGCCGTTGAAGACGCCGGCCTGGCCCTTGTCGTAGTTGTTGCGGATTTGGGTGACCTTGTCGCCGACCCGGAACACCCGCCCGCCCATTCGCCGCTCCGGCTGCCCCTCTCGGGACGGGGTGAGCCGCTGCTGCAGCAGGGTGTTCAACGCGCCTGCGCCGGCGGGGCCGCGGTGCATGGGGGTGAGGACCTGCACGTCGCGGCGCGGGTCGAGCCGGAACTTGGCGGGGATGCGGGTGCAGGCGACCTCGACGGTGAGGGCGGCGGTGGCGTCGGTGTCGTCGCAGGCGAACAGGAAGAAGTCCGGTAAGCCTTGGAGGAGGGGTGGGCGGCCGGCGTTGATGCGGTGGGCGTTGGTGACGACGCCGGACTGGGTGGCTTGGCGGAAGATCTGGGTCAGCCGCACCCGGGGGATGGTGGGGGCGGCGAGCAGGTCGCGGAGGACTTCGCCGGCGCCGACGGAGGGGAGTTGGTCGACGTCGCCGACGAGGAGCAGGTGCGCGCCGGGTGGGACGGCTTTGACGAGTTTGTTGGCGAGGATCAGGTCGAGCATGGAGGCTTCGTCGACGACGAGCAGGTCGACGTCGAGGGGGTTGTCGCGGTCGTAGGAGGCGTCCCCGCCGGGGCGCAGCTGCAGTAGTCGGTGCACGGTGGCGGCCGGGTGGCCGGTGAGCTCCGAGAGGCGTTTGGCGGCGCGGCCGGTCGGCGCGACGAGGGTGATCTTGGCTTTCTTCGCGGCGGCGAGTTCGACGATGGAGCGGACGGTGAAGCTTTTGCCGCAGCCTGGACCGCCGGTCAGCACCGCCACCTTCGAGGTCAGCGCGAGGCGGACCGCCTGCTCCTGCTCCGGGGCGAGGTCGTTGCCGGTGCGGGCCTTCAACCACGTGAGGGCCTTGCCCCAGTCGACGTTCGTGAAGTGGGGCAGCCGGTCGGCGGGGGTGTCGAGCAGCCGGTGTAGGGAGCTGGCGAGGGACTGCTCGGCGCGGTGGAACGGCACCAGATACACCGCCTGCACCGCCTCCCCGTCGGTGGCGGTCAGGGTCTCGCGGACGACGCCCTCGTCGGCGACCAGGTCGTCGAGGCAGCGGGCGACGAGGTCGGCGGGCACGTCGAGGATCTTCGTCGCGTCGGCGACCAGTTCCGGAGCGGGTAGGTAGCAGTGCCCGTTGTCGGTGGCTTCGGACAGCGTGTATTGCAGGCCGGCCATGACCCGCTGCGGGCTGTCGTGGGGGATACCGACGGAGCGGGCGATGGTGTCGGCGGTCTTGAAGCCGATGCCCCACACATCCGCGGCCAGCCGGTACGGCTCCTTGGTGACCACGTCGGTGGCCGCGTCGCCGTACTGCTTGTAGATCCGCACCGCCAGGGAGGTGGACACCCCGACGCCTTGCAGGAAGACCATCACCTCCTTGATGGCCTTCTGCTCCTCCCACGCCGCCGCAATCTTCGCCGTGCGTTTCGGGCCCAGGCCCGGCACCTCGACCAGGCGGGCGGGTTCCTCCTCGATGACCCGTAGGGTGTCCAGGCCGAAATGGGCGACGATCCGCTCGGCGAACACCGGCCCGATACCTTTCACGAGGCCGGAGCCGAGGTAACGCTGGATGCCCTGGATCGTGGCCGGCAGCACCGTGGTGTAGGAGTCGACCTCGAACTGCCGGCCGTAGCGCGGGTGCGATGACCACCGCCCGTGCAGGCGCAGCGTCTCACCAGGCTGCGCGCCGAGCAGCGCCCCGACCACGGTCAGCAGGTCCGTGCCGCGGTCGGTGGCCACGCGGGCGACGGTGTACCCGGTCTCCTCGTTGACGTATGTCAGCCGCTCCAGCACCGCGTCTAGTACGGCGAGCGGCGGGCGGGCTGGCGTGGTCACGCCTGACATCGTGCCGCTTGCCGCCGCGGCACGGGCAACCGCCCACCCGCTCGCCTGAAACCGCGCGAGACCCGCACGCTTCAGTGTCAGCCCCGCGGCGGTTGCCGGCGGGTGTCCCCACGTCCCGCGTACCGGTAGATCGGCGCAACGGTCTCGTCGTCCTCGCGTAGGTAATGATGCATAAAGGCCGGAACGGGGCAGAGCGCGTGACCCGACATAGATCCCTGTCTGCGGGAAGGGCACAGTCAGCGGCAAGGATCCGTCTCAGGTGTGGGGTGATGTCGGGCTTTAGAACGGCGCCGTGGCTGGCGACCGCCTGAATGGCTGATGCCCACTCACCGATCTTGACAGCTCCGATATGGCATGGTGACGAAATGCTGCCGGACGGGGACCGCGAGGCACGCCGCGGGCTGCTCGAGGCCGTCCGCGTCGGCCTGCGCGTGCTGCGCGACTACCGGCCGACGGTAGCGCGAGTCCGCGCGCTGCTGCGCAGCATGGCGACCTCGTTCGCGGTGCTGAGCGCGACGCTGTGGCTGCTGCCCGGGGTCACGGCCAGTGGGTTGGTCGCGATCCTGTGGCTGGTTGGCCTGGTCGCCGGGATCGGCGCGGTGCTGCGCCCGCTGCTCTTCGCGCTGGCCACCGGGCTCGGCGGACTTGGCGCTCTTGCCATCGGCGTGTGCGTGCAGGCTGTCGTCTTGTACGTCGCGTTGCGCCTCGACCCAGGTGCACAGGTGGCCGGGTTCGCCGACGCATTCGCCGCGGCGTGGCTCGCCGTAGCCCTCGCCGCAGTCATCAACTGGCTCGCCGACGCCGGAACCGATGACGCGTTCGTCAGCGAGCTGCTGTGGCTGATGACCCGAGTGCGGCGTCGGCCGGAGCGCCGCTGGCGACCGGTATGGCGGCGACGACCGCGCAAACGCGACGCGCAGGCAGCCGGCGGCTTACTCATCGTCCAGCTCGACGGCGTGTCGGCACCACTGTTGCAGTGGGCCATCCGTGCCGGCAACCTTCCCACGATCGGCCGGTGGCTGCGCTCGCGCAGCCACCGGTTGACCCGCTGGCATACCGGGCTTCCCGCCACCCACGCCCGCGGCGCAGGCGGGCCTGCTACACGGGGAGGTCCGCCGCGTGCCGGCCTACCGCTGGTATGAGAAGACCACAGCAGGCAGTAACGGCGGGCGCTCCACCGGCGGGCTCATGGTGACCACGCGGTTCCATCGGCGTAGCGCCACCACCATCGGCCCTCTGCTACCCGTCACCGTCATTTCACCGGTGGAACGGGTCCGCTCTCCAGGGCCAAGGTGGAGCACCCCATTTAGCTCGACAGACCTGCCTGGCACGGCACGGGAGCACCCGCCGACGCGAGCGCTCCCGTGGGGATCACGTCTGGGTGGTATCAGTACTGCAGATTCGTCTGCATCTCCGTGACGCGGCCGGCGATCTTTAGATTGCCGTCGGAATCCAGGATGGCGATGATCTTCTTCTGGTTTCCGTGGTGGGTAGTAAAGAAGATCTTGTCGGCCTCCTGGCTGGTGCTGTAGTTGGTGTTCACCGACAGTTCGATGCTGACCGGGGAGCTGATCAGCACGTCCTTCTTGGGTGAGTCCGGGTAGCACTGGTTCTGCCGCAGCTTGATTCGCCCATGGGTGTCGCCCTCATCCCAGTCTGAGGCCAATCCCAGATCCACATCTGGCATCGGGGTCTCCCTTCCCTTGATTCGCGAGAATTTCCCGCGCCAGGGGAAAGGCTATGGCACTTCTTGTCGACTATGCGTGTCGGCTATATTGCCAAGCCGATTAATAGTTCGATCACCGCTAGGTAAATGTGATGTGGATTAATACTCCAACGTCACTTGGCCTGTCTGCGCTGGTAGTGGGATTGTCGGGCTCGGGCTTGGGATGTTGGCCGCCAGATCGACCAGTGCAGGGTGTGGGCTGGCGGTAGCGATGCGACGAGGATGAAGGCGTTGAGGAGTCGGCGGATCTCGGCGACGGTCAACGCGATGATCTCCGGATCGGTGTCGGGTTGCTGTGTGGTGGCGGCGAGGATGGTCAGGACGGCCAGGGCGAGCATGGCCAGGGTGATGAACCGGTGCCAGCCGGTCCAGCCGAGGACCTGGTAGTGGTCCAGGCCGACCTGGCCTTTGCCGGTCTGGAACGGCTCCTCGATGCTCCAGCGGGAGCCGGCCAACCGGACCAGGGTGTCCAGTGGCACTGGACGAGGTGACCAGCACAAGTAGAAGGCCAGCTCGCCGGTGGTGCGGTTGCGGCGGATGAGCAGCCACCGGGGCGGGTGGTGGTGATCCACGCCCAGAGGTAGTCGCGGGGACCTTTCGCGCCGGGCCCGCAACTATGCGGTTGCCATTCGGCGGTGAGGATTCGCTCGGCGAGGTCGTCGACGCGGATCAGGGTGCGACCGTCGTTGACCGCCACGCATCGGTCGCAGCCGACGGCCAGGACGCAGCCGATCCCGGGGTGTTCCAGGTCAGCGCGTAGGCCGGGGTCGGCGCCGTAGAACTCGTCGCCGGTCACCCACCCGAACGGGACTCCGGCGCGGGTGCCGAAGGTGTGGCCAGGACGTGGCCGCCGGTGAAGTCGGCGGTGATGCCGGCTTCGTCGGCGATGGTGAGCAGGATGTCGTGGGCACCGCGGTCGGAGAGCCGGCCACCGCGCTGGTTGAGCAGCAGGGCGGGGCTGTCGGCGCCGGGCCAGGTGGGCCGTTCGTCGTTGATCCAGAGTTTCAGGTGTTCGTGCAGGCCGGTGTGTACGGGGATTTCCCGGTACTTGCGGTTCTTGCCGGCCCGGACGGTGATGATGCCTTTGCGGGCGGACAGTTGCAACGTCGTCGAGGTCCTCACCGTGTGGGTGATCTTGTGGTGAGAACTACCTACCGAGGGCCCACGCCCACTTCCAGCACCGTCCGACCTCGCCGCTTTCGCCCGTGTCGCACCAATCAACACTCTCGCGTCGCTGAGATCAGTTCAGTGCTCGACCAGGTCAGCGAAGTTCTCCAGAAGGCGCGACACAGGCCGACATCATTCCGTCACGATCACCCCAAGACCATCCCGCCGACATTGATCAACTTTTTGATCCCTGGTCGTACGTTCGTTAGCAACGCCCCTTGACGGATTCGCATCGCAGCCAATAGTCTTTGAACATCGGTCGTAAGGGTCCTTTTCGTTCTCGCATTGACTTAGGAAGAGAGGCCACTTGCTTGTCCCGGCTTCGCGAACAAAAAAGGTCATATTAGACGGAACTCATCGGACTCAGGCGCCCGAGGAGACCTGGGAATGGATTAAGCCGGTGTTACCCAGAGTGGGCATCACCAGGATTGCCGACGTAACCTGGCTGGATACCATCGGCATTTCAGTCTATCAGGCTATACGGCCCAACAGCTGGTCGCTGTCGGTTTCTCAGGGAAAAGGCGTCACTCCATTGCTCGCGCGAATCTCCGCAGTCATGGAGGGCATTGAGGTATGGCATGCGGAGCGCCCCGCATTGCCGTCCACGGAGGCCACTGTCGGGGAAATGCGTCCGGGGCTCGGTTATGACCCGGAGGAGCTGACCCTCGCCGAGCGGCACTTCCTGCACGACGACTGCCGCGTGACGTGGCTGCCGGCCCAGAGCGTGGACACCGGGACTCCCACCCAGGTGCCGGCGCAACTACTCGTCCTGGACGGACGGGTTTCCCGGACCTGGGAGCCACCCCTGTTCTACCCGAGCAGCAACGGCCTGGCCAGCGGGAACACACTCGACGAAGCGCTGCTGCACGGCATGTACGAGGTGATCGAGCGCGACGCGATCGTCCGGGCGGCGTTCGGCGGCGACGGGTCGCGGCCACAAAAGCTGGACCTGTCCACGGTCGATGCGCCGTCTGTCCGCACCACGCTGGAGCTGTTCGACGTCGCGGGTGTGAACGTCAGCGTGCGCCGGCTGCCGAGTCAGGTTGCCGTGCCGACCTTCGACGCGATTATCTGGGACGACGCCCTCCCCGTATCGTTTCGTGGGATCGGCTCGCATCTCGACGCCGCGGTCGCGCTTTCCCGGGCGCTGACGGAGGCGGCTCAATCGCGGACGACCGCCATAGCCGGATCGCGCGACGACCTTGGCAAGAAGCCTTACCGATCGACAGGCACGCCGCCGGCGGCGCAACGGTCATACGAGAGTGACCGGCTAGATTTCACCGCCGTGGAATCTGTGCGCATTTCTGACACCGCCGAAGAGGTGCGCGAGGTCACCGGTCGAATCCTGAATTCGACTGGTGCCCCGCCTGTCTACGTGAATCTCACCCGCGACGACATAGGTGTCCCCGTGGTGCTGGCGGTGTGCCCTGGAATGCGATACAAGGCACTTCACTGAACTGTCTCGAAAACGTTGAGAGACGAGGAAAGAGTGCAACGTATTCTTCATGTCGGGCCTACCCTGCCCGGCGCGGCCGATCTGTTGCGCGACACCGGTATAAAAGTGCTGCCGCCGGTCGCCGCCGGCGATCTGCTCCGGAGCGACCTGCGCGCCGGCGACGTCGTAGGCATTATCGACGGCTATTTTCACCAGGTCGGTGCTGTCCGGCACAAGGAGATTCTGCTACTGCTCGACCGCGGCGTTCGTGTCTTCGGCGCGTCGAGCATGGGCGCCCTGCGCGCCGTGGAGCTGCATCCCTTCGGGATGGTCGGGATCGGCGGGATATTCGCCGCATACCGGGACGGTGAGCTGGAGGCCGACGACGAGGTCTGCCTCCTGCACAGCCCGGCTGAGGAGGATTTCCGGCCGCTATCCGAGACGCTCGTGGCGATGAGGGCCACGCTCGCACTGGCGGTCGGGGACGGCGTGTGCGATCAAGCGGAGTGCGACGATCTGGTCAGTGCGTTGTCTCGGCGGCACTTCTCGGATCGGTCCTACGGCCTGCTTCCGTCGCTCGCCACCTCGATAGGGATGCCGGCGGCGCGGGCGGAGGAACTCATGCGGTTCTGCAGAAGCCACCGCCAGGATCCCAAGCGGGACGACGCCTGGGCCCTGATCAAGGTTATGACCGGGATGCCGGAGCGTGACACCACCGCTCCGGTGCTGCCGGAGCGCTGCGCACGGACGAGTTACCTGCACGTCTGGGAGATCGCCGCGGCCGGCCGTGCGGCGGGCGACCCGGGCGCGCGTACGGCCGATATCAACCGGCTGCGAGTCATGCAGCTTATGGGGGAGGACTATCCCCGCCGCTACGAAGAGCTCGTGCTGGAGAGGATCGAGGCAGAATGTCGTGCACAGTGCGGCGATCGAGGAGCCGAGCCGGCCGGCGACACCACGGAGACCGCGCTGCGGCACGGTGCGCACCGGGGCTTCTATCGATGGCCCGGGCGCGCCGCCAAGCTGCCGTTCCTCAAGGAGTGGACTACCGCGGGGGAGAGATCCCGGCTGTCCGTCCGGGAACAGCTCGTCAGGTTCCTGGTGCGTAGCTATCGCTGGGGCCCGGGAGTGCTGCCGGACGAGGCGGCGCTGGCCTGGGCTCGGACGCAGCCCGCCTGGGCGAACGCCGGAGACCTCAACGACCGGGCCTGGGAGATCAACGACAGGATCACCGCACAGCGGGACGGTCTCAGCATCGCAGCGATCAACGACGATCTTGTGCTCGACATGGTGGCCACATGCTGGGAGGCCACGCGCGAGGACTTGCCTCTGGCGGCCCTGGACCGCGGTCTCGGCGCCGTCGACAGCGTGATCGCGGCGGCCAAGCCGTACTACCTCTTCTTCCGGTATGGCGACGGCACTTCCCTTCGGTCCGACGATGGCACTCACGGCGCGCACCTGTCGCACAGGTGACGCCTCCGGCACTGGTCACCCGGCTGGTGCCGGGAACCAGCCGCCACGGGTTCTACCGAAAACGGCACCACGCAGTAACCACATAACAGTTGGCCCCGGAATCGGACGGCGGCCGCCGCTACGAAAGGAAGATCCATGATCAAGACGACTGGTACGCCCTCGGACGCCGAACTCGACGAGATCTTTTCCGGTGACAGGCGCGCCGAGGAGATCGCCAAGTACTACGTGACCAACGAGGTGAGCGCCTCGGTCGAGGACCTCATCGACGGCTAAGTCCGGCTCATCCGAGTCCGGTCCGACAACCGAGCCGAGGTGCGGGCACTGACCATCATGGCGGCCCGCTGGTGCCAGGGCGCGACTGAGCGCGTCCTGGCACCTCCACTCCGGCTTGAGAGAGGTTGCCATGACAACGACGACAACGACGGTTGCGCCCGCCGGCGGTGACGCCATCGGGGCGGCGGTCCAGGCGTGTCACCGCGCAGGGTCCTATGCCGGGATCGCCCATGCGGTGCTCGAGCGCGACGACGGGATGCTGACCGTCAACGACGCCGCGATCTACCTGTCTGAGGACACCACCTGGCCCGAGGTCGAGCGGCGTGCCCCGCTGGCGGCTACCGGAATGGTCCTCGACCTCGGTTGCGGAGCCGGGCGGCATGCGCGGGCGCTGATGCGGCGGGGACTCGAGGTCCGCGGCGTCGACAACTCGCCCGGTATGGTCGCCGTGGCCCATTCCCTCGGCGTTGATGTCGAACTCGCCGATCTGGGCGCGCTCCCCGCCGAGCTGGGCACCTTTGACACCTTCCTGTTGCTGGGCGGCAACCTCGGTCTGTTGGGCAGCCGCGCCGCGGGTCGTCACATCCTCTCCTCGCTGACCCGGCTGGCACGGTCCGGCGCCCGGATAATCGGGGCCGGAGTAAACCCGTACCGCCTCACCCACGCCGCCCACCAGCGGTACGGCGAAGGCAACGTCGCCGCCGGCCGGATGTTTGGTCAGCACCGGATGCGGGTCCGCTTCGAGGATGTCAGCAGCGACTGGTTCGACTTGCTCATGCTCTCCCCGCAGGAGCTGGGCGGACTGGCCGAGGGCACCGGCTGGACGCTCGGCGACCTCGACGAGGACGACACGTTTCCGATGTACACGGCCACCCTCCGACTGGGCTGACCAACGTAAGCGGCGGTTGTCAAGCTCGGCTGGTGAGGGTGGTTGACCAGGGGTTTGGCGTTGTCGGCTTGGTTGGGCTTGAGTGTTTCACGCTGGTCGGCATGCGGGTCGAGCCGGCCGGCGTGACGCCGGTCAGGAGGGGGCGATGTCAGCGACAAGCCTGCGGAGGCTGGCGCTGATCTTCTCCCAGTTGGCGACGGCCGAGCTGATCCCGGTCAGGTTCTGGAGCGGGTAGCCCTGGATGGCCGCTAGCCTCGTCCGGATCTGCGCGGTCGGTAGATCGACAGTGACCTTCGCCCAGTTCTCGATCAGTGGCGAGTGCAGCAAGTTGCTCGCGGTGCCAAGCTGCTGCAAGAACGCCGGATTGTTCAGCAAGCCCTGGTACGGCTGCTACCCGACGCGGGCAGTGTCGTACGGCGGCCACCCGTCCCGTCCCTGTCGCGGCTCCTTGAGCGGATCCTCGCCGTCCGGCTGCTGATCGTCCTGCCGGTCGTCGTCCGTCACCTTGTCGGCCATTCGCATCCTCGCCTCTGCGTCGGCGGCCATGATCTCACCCACTCGACTATCCGCCGGATCGCCAAGAACGACCTGCCGCACCTGGTTCGGTGGATGCCGTCGCTCAAGGAGTCCATCGACCAGATCACGATGACTGGCCGGCCTTCGCCTTCCACATCATTCAGCCGGAGGCCGGTGGCGTGGTGCTGAAAACGCTCGCCCTGTCCGCGGATTGGCCGTACTGGACGGCGCAGCAGGCCCGCCGAGCGGATCTGCTGTGTGCGCCGAGTGTGACTACGACCTACGCCAGCGATACAACATCCCCCGGCCGGAGAGGCCGAAAAGAGTCCGCCTGGTGTGCGGGCGGTGTGGCCACCCGGGTGGGGCTCGCCTCCGGTGGGCCGGAGCGTCCGTAGTTACAAAGCGTTGGCTCTTCACTGGAAGCTGCGGCCGTCCGGCACGCCCGCTTGCTCGCTTCGCCACCTCATCGGGCCCTCCTGCCGGCGTGGCAGGAGGGCCCGATGCGCGTTCTGTGCTTCGGTATAGCAACTCGGCGTTAGCGATCAGAGGAACTTGTGTGATGCGTTGTTGTCGTAGACATTGTTGAAGTTTCGCCACGTGCCGGCCGCCACGTCGTCATACGTGCCACCGTAATAGCTGTTGTAGTAGACGCGGACAGTCCTGGAACTACGGTTCCAGGCCGACCGAGCGTTGTTCTTGATGCACTGACCCTGCCCTGACCCGGCGGACTTGAAGTCGTAGCAGGTGGGTTGCGTTGTGCCGTAGTTGTCAACCGAGGCCGTGAAGTCCGAGAGCGATCCCCCGAGGTTGTCCAGGTAGTAGAAGCAGATTTCTCCCCCTTCACACACCCCATTGCGGGGCGTTGCCGCCGAGGCCGTTGTCGGGCTGACCGCCACGAGCATCGCCGCTCCCGCTACGGCCATCGCCGAGTGAGCGAGGATTCTCTTGAGTGTGGCCATGCTCTTGCCTCCCGATGGTTGCGTGGTTCCATGAGCTTTTTCGCAAGCCGCGATAGAACCATTAACCCCCTTATTTGAGTACGCTTGATGAACTAGCTTGTGACACTTGCCTCGACCGAGACATAGAAGCGAACCGCAGGACAATGTGCGCCTGCGCGTGAGGCCCGGCGGGGCTGCCTTACCTCGACGCCGAGGCCCTCTTGGTCAGGATGGTGTGAGACACCGCGTGTGAGTGCGGGGTGCTGACCGAGGGCGGGATCGGAGATCCTGGTGTACGTGTCGACATCTTCTGCGGACCAGCCCGTGCCGGGTGGGTCTGATCCGGCGCCGCGGCCGTCGCGGCGGGCGTTCAGTCCGGAGTTCAAGCTGCGGATCCTCGCCGAGTATGAGAATGCCCCGCATGGGGAGAAAGCGGCGGTGTTGCGGCGGGAAGGCTTGTATTCGTCGCATCTGATCGAGTGGGCGAGAGCCCGCGATGCCGGCGCTCTGACCGGCAGTGGCAGCGACGATTCATCCTCGGGATCGCGGCGGCCGGTTCGGAAGACGGCTGAGCAGATCGAGTTGGGGAAGCTGCGCCGGCAGAACGAGAAACTGCAGGCTGATCTGAAGAAGACCCGGATGGCGTTGGACATCATGGGAAAGCACACGCGCTCTTGGAAGAATCTCCGAGAGCGCGGACAACGATCCGCCGCCGAGCAGATCCTGACCACGGCGTTGACCGACCTGCGATCGGCGGGGATAGCGGTGCAACGCGGCTGTGAGTTGACGGGGCCGTCACGGGCGACCCACTACCGCCGCCGCAGCGGGCTGGGGCCGGTGCACGGGCCGTGGCTGCCGCGGACCCGGCCGCCGTCGGCGCTGTCGGACACCGAACGGGTCCGCATCCTTGACGTGCTGAACAGTACGGCGTATGCCGATTTGGCGATTCCGCAGGTCTGGGCTCGGGAACTCGACGAGGGGCCGGTACTGGTGCTTCCTGTCGACGATGTATCGCATCGCCCGCACGACCGGGCAGGTCCGCAAACGACGCCGGCAGGCCACCCACCCGCCGCGGGTGCGTCCCAAACTGGTCGCGACCGGCCCGTCGCAGGTGTGGTCGTGGGACATCACCGCGTTCAAAGGACCGGTCAAAGGCGTCTGGTATCGCTGCTACGTGGTCATCGACATCTACTCCCGTTACGTGACCGGGTGGCTCGTCGCGGCCGGTGAAGACGCTGTCGTGGCCCGCGATTTCCTCGCCGACGCGGTCTGGCGCAACGGGATCGAGCCGCACACTCTGCACGCCGATCGCGGTGGTGTCATGGTGTCCAGACCGGTGTCCGAGATGCTGGTGAGCCTCGGCGTGCTCCGCTCGCATTCACGACCGCGGACGTCGAACGACAATCCGTACTCCGAAGCGCAGTTCAAGACGATGAAATACGTGCCCGACTTCCCCGACCGGTTCGGCTCCCTCGCCGACGACAACCTGTCTCAGGTTGACTTGACAACTACCGTAGCGCCGCCACTGAAACTACGCCCCGGCGCACCACCGGCACGTCAGAGGGCGTGGGAAGCAGAACGTAAACAGCAGTCATCACAACGGATTTCCGTCGAGCACGCCATCGCCGAACTGAAGTGGTGGCGACAACTTCAACGCTTCACCGGCCGCCGTGAACTGTTGCCCGAGACCATCGACGCCGTCGCCGGGCTGGTGTCCGACCGCATGATCACCTGGTAGCCGAAGTCCCATCACCGCAGCTCACCGCCCTACCCATTGCGCACGAGGTCGTAAGTTCCGCTTCAACGTCTGAATCCAGCCGGTGGGTGGGTGCGATCCTCCGAGTTCGGCTTCAGGTGCCCGGGCGGAGCCACCCCCATCGGCACCCCACCGCTGGCAGGCGGCTTACACCCGCCTGCGGACCCACAAAACGATCGCGGTCGCGACAAACAGGATCGCCCCCACCACGAAGAGCCAGAACAGGCCCTTGGCCACAAGCCCGACGATCACCAGGACCAGCCAGATGAGTAACAGGGCGACGAGCAGCGCGATCATGGCGCCGCATACCCGTGTGCGGCCCACGCAAACGTCGTTGCCATAACAGCGTGAGGTGGGTGACTATCTGGGTGACGACGGGTACGAGCGGTGGTGGACGTCCACGGACTCTGGTGGAAGGTTGCCCCACCTAGATGCCCGTTGTGATGCAGGTCAGCGAGCCTGACCTGCTTCCAACCGTGGCTGGTGACTCAAGCCGGCTGCCTCGACAACCACGTCTGGTGGAGCATCGTCGCTCACGTCGCCGAACCCACCGGCCCAAGGACGTCCGCGACATGGACCCCGACCTCGGCGCCCGCACCGTCGAGCAGTCATCAGCTTGGCGGGCGTCGCTGAGCGGCGATGGGGGGTGCAGAACGGCTGGTGGCACCCGTTGCTGAGTAGGTACTGCTCGGCATACTGCTGGCCCAGCATGTTGCCGTGCCCATTACCAGGAAGCCCGCGCTCTGAGCTACGAGCCCGACAGGTGGGGAGCCTCCAGCTGGCAGGTGGTGCAGAACTGGGCCGCCGGCCGGATCGCCAGCTGCTCGATCGGGATGTCGCAGTGGCACCTCTCGCAGGTTCCGTACCGGCCCTGTTCCAGATAGTGCAGCGCCCGGGCGATGTCGCCCAGGGCCCGTCGCGATGCCGCGGTCAGCGCGGACGCGGCGGCCAGGTCGCCCTCGTCACCGGGTGCCTGGCGGGCCTGCCGGGCCAGCAGCGCGAGCTGGGTGCTGTGCCGCTCGTACTGCTCCTCCAGGATGATCCGCAGCATACCCAGCTCGTCCTGCCTGCTCACGACGTACACCTCGGAGTCCTTCCAATTTGCGAAAAAGAGCGGGCGGAGCGCTGTCGCGCTCCGCCCGCTCGTGCCGGTCAGGCGAATGTATCGGGACGACCATGGGGTGACCGGGTCCGGCGATCGCGAGCGACCCGCCGGACCGACCAGGGCTCAGCGCAGCGGGTCGAAGGGGTGCAGCTCCGCGGGCTGCCGGCCCGTGGTGATCTGCTCGGCGAGCAGCTTGCCGGTCAGCGGACCGAGGGTGATGCCCCACATGCCGTGGCCGCCGGCGGCGAAGACCCGCGGCGACCGGGTGCGGCCGATCAGCGGCAGCCCGTCTGGGGTGCAGGGGCGCGAACCCACCCACTCGTCGGCGCGGGCGTCCAGGTCGGCGCCGCGCAGCAGCGGTCGGGCGGCCTCGGCGATGGCCAGGACACGGCGGCGGTCCAGGGGCGCCTCGGCGTTGCGGAACTCCATCATCCCCGCGACGCGCAGCCGGTCACCCAGCGGGGTGCACGCGACGCGCTGCGCCGGGAAGTACACCGGACCGGCCGGGACGTGCTCGAGCTGGATGCTGAAGCTGTAGCCGCGGCCGGCCTGCACGACGGTCCGGACCCCGAAGCGCTGGGCGAGGTCACCGAGCCAGGTGCCGGTCGCCAGCACCACCGCGTCGTAGCGCTCGTCCGCGCCGGCCGAGGTCACCAGGCGGACCCCGGCTCCCTCGTCGTGAACGGTCACCACCTCCGCCCCGATCTCCAGCGCGGCACCGCGCGCCCGGACGGACTCGGCGAGTGCGTGCACGTACTCCCCGGGGTTGATGAACCGCTGGCCGTGGAGCCGGATCGCGGCGCCGATGCCGTCCGACAGAGAAGGCTCGACCTCGCGTGCCTCCGCCCCGGTCAGGACGTCGAATTCGATCTCCTGGCCGGCGGAGTGGATGTGCGCCAGCTCATCGAGCAGGACCGCCCGTTCGGCCTCGGTCCGGTACGCCGCGAGGAACGACTTCGCCTCGTGCGTCGTCGCGTCGACCCCGCCGGCCGTCAGCGCGTCGAACGCCTCGAACGCGCGGCGGTTCATCGGGATGTACGCCTGCATTGCGGTCCGCCACTTAGCCGCGGTGCTGTGCCGGGTGAAGCCCGCCAGGAACCGCAGGAGCCGAGCGTCGGCGCGCGGCGGCACGTAGACCGGCGACGACGGGCTCAGGACGGCGCGCAGGCCGTAGCGGAGCACCGCCGGTTCCGGCAGGGGAGTGGTGATGCCGGGGGTGAGCCAGCCCGCGTTGCCCCAGGAGGCGCCGGCCGCCACACCCGTGCGGTCGAGCACGGCGACTTGGATCCCCCGCTCCTGCAGGAACCAGGCGGTGGCCAGCCCGACCATCCCCGCACCGATGACGGCGACGCGCTGAGGGCTGGGCGCGGACTCGGTGGCAGACATCCGTTGTCTCCTTCGCGGCAACTGAGATCGGCCCCATCCTGTCTCCACTGCGGCGGAACGTCATTGTTCCGCCGGGCCAATGCTCGTCCGTACGATTGGTCGAAACGAACAATGCCGAGGCACAATTCGGTCATGATCACCGTGGCTGGCATCGTCGACGCCGTCGGCGCCGCGCTGCTCAAGGTCGTCGTCGCCGCCGGAGCGGCGGAGGTCCGCGACGTGACCCTCGCCGAACTCGACGAAGCGCCGACCGGTCAGAGCGGCGACCTCGTCCTCGGCGCGGGCATCGCCACCCCTGATCAGGCCCATGCCGTGATCGAGCGCTGCGCGGCGGCTGCGGCGGCCGGCCTCGTCCTCAAGCCGCCGCTCGCCTCGCACCCCGACGTGACCTCGTCCGCCGCCGATCGCGACCTGACCTTGGTCGAGTTGCAGAGCCACGGGTCGTGGACCCAGCTCGTCTGGCTGCTCCGGGGCGTGATCGACCGGGCCGTCGCGCCCGGCTCGCTGGAGACCGGGGAAACCGGGGTGTACGACGAGCTGTTCGCGCTCGCCGACGCGACCGCCGCCATCGTCGACGCGCCGGTGACGATCGAGGACGCCCAGTACCGGGTGATCGCCTACTCGTCGCGTCAAGATCGCACCGACCCCGCGCGGGTTTCGACCATCGTCGGACGGCGGGTTCCCGGTGATGTGATCGCACATTTCCGTTCCCGTGGCGTTTTCCGCAAACTGGCGAAGGGTAGGCAGCTGGTCTTCGTACCGCAGGGCCCGGACGGGACGCTTCCCCGGCTGGTGATCCCGATCCGCGCCGGAGGTGAGCTGCTCGGCTCGATCTGGGCCGTCGTGGACGGTCCGGTGCCGGACGAGCGCCTGCGCGATCTCCAAGGCACGGCGTCCGTGCTGGCGCTGCACCTGCTCCGCCTCCGGGTGCAGGCGGACGTCGCCCGCCGGGTGTCCGCCGAGCGCCTGAAGGCCGCCCTGCGTGCCCCCGCCCCGATGAGCCGCGAGGAACTCGGCCTGCCCCAGGGGCCGTGGCGGGTCGTCGCGCTCGGCGCGCACGGGGGGACCGGGGAGATCGTCGACAACCTGGCCCTCTGGGAGTCGATCACCCGTCGGCACGGTTGGCGCCAGCCGCTGATCGCCGATGTCGGAGACGTCCTGCTCGCCGTCGTGGTCGACCGGGGCGAGCTGCCCGGCTCCTGGCTCTGGATGGAGCGGCTGATCCGCGACATCGCCGTGCACGACCCGGGGCTGGGCGCCGGGTCCGGCGGCGTCGCCGCCGAGCTGACCGACCTGCCCCGATCACGCGCCGAGGCGGCGGAACTGCTCGCGCTGCGCGGCTCGGCCCGGCAGCACGGTTCCGTGCTGCGGTTCGAGGACGTCTGGGCCGACGTGGTGGTGCACCGCGTGGTCACCGCCGTACCGCAGCCCGACCTGCTGGTCGGCGGGCCGCTGCCCACCCTCGTCGCCCACGACCGCAGGCACGGCACCGACTACGTCGCAACGGTCGCCGCTTGGCTCGAGCAGCAGGGTAACCCAAACAAGGCGGCCCGGCAGTTGCACGTGCACCCCAACACGCTCCGGCACCGCATGCGCCGCCTCGCCGAGATCGCCCACATCGACCTGGAGTCGTCGCGTACCCGGCTGGCGCTGCAGATCCAGCTCGCGGCGCTGCGACCAGGGTCCTGACGGGTTCCGCGGGCGGTGCCTTGTCGGCTCGGCTCCCACTTGGCGGCGTCGTGGAGGTCCTGTATCCGCGGGTCGCGGCGATCGACGTGCAAAAGAAGCAGATACGGTGGCGGTCCGGGTCCCGCGCGAGGTGCCGCCGGTCTCGCGGGCCGAGATCGGGGAGCCTGTTGGGAGCCGACACTGGACGGAGCCGAGGGCTTTGACCTGCGGTGATGTGGTCGAGCGGTGCGGTGTGACCTCCCAGAGAAGACCGACGGGGCCGCGCTGGACAGCCGTGCATGTCCTGCGGGACGCAACCCGGTTTGCGGGGCCGACTTGTCGTGGCGACCTGTGCAGGAGGCTGATCGACCAGCCTCTTGGTGCAGCGCTCGCTCTCCTTCGGGGGCGAGCCCGTGCGGTCAGCGTCGCTCCGGGTGGGCGCGTCCGAGGGCCCCCGCCCTGCCCCACCGCCCGGGGATGTCGAGCAGTTCGATCCGGCCCATGCCCGCGGGCACAGCCGGTCTGGCCACCAGGTGCTCGCCGCGTGGCTCCATGCCGAGCATGGTCCGCAGCAGCAACAGGGGAGTTCCGGTGGACCACGCCTGTGGGCTGCACGCCGTGGGGTACAGCACGGGATATCTGGTCAGCGTCCGCTCGTATCCGCCGAACGCCTCGGGGAGCCGCCCGTCGAAGTGTTCCGCGGCGTCGATGATTCCCTCGGCGATGCGGCCGGCTTCCTGGTGGAATCCGTAGCGGCGTAGCCCCCAGGCGATGAAGGAGTTGTCGAACGGCCACACGGTGCCGACGTGGTAGCCGATCGGGTTGTAGCGTCCCTCCCCCTGCGCGAGGGTGCGTACGCCCCAGCCGGAAAAGAGGCGGGGGCCGAGCAGGTGTTCGGCGATCTTCGG
>NZ_MUYZ01000100.1:0-20189 GCF_003013775.1 Micromonospora sp. MH33 | reverse complement strand
GGGCGCGCGCTGGGGCTGCGGACACGGCGGCCGGCCAGGCCCGCGCCGGTTCGGGGCGCGGAGCCCGGCACGCCGCGACGCACGTTCTTCCCCAAGGGCGACGTGGTGCGGGCGTGGAGCGCGCCGGAGCGGCGCCGCCCGCTGCCCGCCGACGTGATCGCCGAGATCCGGGCGAGCGTCGACGCCGAACTGGTCGACCGGGCCGGCGGGTTGGACCGGTTCGACGTGGCCGTGCTGGACGCGGTGCTGGGCCGGGTGCCCGCCCCGCGACGCGAACGCGCGGGCTCCGCGCAGCTGACCGGTTGGCCGCGGGGCAGCGTCCGCCATCTGCCCGACCTGGACGTGCTGCGGCTCTTTCTGCACTGGACCGACGGCGAGAAGTTCCGGGTCGACCTGGACCTGTCCTGCGGGTTCTACGACCGGGAGTGGATGCGGCGTGGCCACTGTGACTACACCCGACTGCGGTTCAAGGGCCGCGCCGCGGTCCACTCCGGTGACCTGACGTCGGCACCGCCGCCGCTGGGCGCCACCGAATTCCTCGACCTCGACCGGGCCGCGCTGCTGTCGGCACGGGTGGAGTGGGCCGTGCCCGTGGTGTTCAGCTACAACGACGTGCCCTTCGAGGCGCTGGACGCCGCGTTCGCCGGCTTCTCATTGCCGGAGCGGGGTGGCCGGCAGTTCGACTCGGCCCGGGTCGTGCAGCGATTCAACCTGCGCGGCGACTCCCGTTCGCTCGCGCCTCTGGTGCTCAACGTGCGCACCGGCGAGGTGATGTGGATCGACGCGAGCCTGTCGACCGCCGGGTACGGTCACAACGTCGGCGGGTACGGCGCGCGGCTCGGCCGGCTCGCCGCCGACCTGTGGGAACACTTCTGCGCCGGCACTCGCCCGACCCTACTGGACCTCGCCGCCTGGCACGCCTCGGCGCGGGCCGACCGGATCGTCGTCGCGCACGCCGACGGCACCACCACGCAGGTGCCGGTCGGCCGGGGCGCCGAGACCGTGGCCGCGGTCCGTGCGGCAGCGACCCGCGACACCGGGGACGGCACGTTGTCGCGGCCCCAGGTCGCGAGGGCGTTCGTCGCGACGGTGGACCAGGACCGGCTGATGGTGCTCGTCGACGGCGAGGTGGCCGACGGCTCGGCCGCCCTACTGCTCGACGGGCCGGCCGGGGCGCCGTGGACGCCGGTCTCCGCGGCGGACCTGGCCGCCGGACTGGTGCCGCGGTAACCGCCGCACCGGCATCGGTCAGTACTTGGTCGGCCACCTTCGCGAGAATGCCGATCACGGCCCGTACGGTGCGGCTGCTCATGCCGCTGCTGTTTCTGGGCCTCGCACTGCTGATCCGCGTCGTCGACGACAGGGCCCTTGCGGCACATGCCCACCCCACAGCCAGGGCCGGCGCGGAGAAAGGTCGCGCCACGAGGGTGTGCTGCCTGTCGCAGCGGGTAACGCAGGCAACCCAACTGGTACCCAAGCTCCCGGAAAGGTCGCCATGACCCTCGCTGCCGCCGCGATCGAGCTGCCGTCCGGCCAGACGATGCCCGTGCTCGGCCAGGGAACCTGGTACCTGGGCGAGCGCCCCGCGAGGCGGCGGGACGAGTTAGCCGCCCTACGCACCGGGCTCGACCTGGGCATGACCATGATCGACACTGCGGAGATGTACGGTGACGGCGCTTCCGAGGAACTCGTCGGCGAGGCGATCATCGGACGACGCGCCGACGTCTTTCTGGTCGACAAAGTGCTGCCGTCCAACGCCAGCCGACGGGGAACCGTGCAGGCCTGCCGCCGCAGCCTGCAACGACTCGGCGTCGACCACATCGACCTCTACCTGCTGCACTGGCGCGGCACGCATCCACTCGCGGAGACGATCGAGGCGTTCGCCGAACTCGTCGACGCCGGTGACATCGGGCAGTGGGGCGTAAGCAACTTCGATCTTTCTGACATGACGGATCTACTCGAGGCGGGCGGAAACTCCTGCGCGACCAATCAGATCCTGTACAACCTCACCCGCCGCGGTCCCGAGTACGACCTGCTGCCGTGGCTACGCGAGCACCGAATCCCGGTGATGGCGTACTCGCCGATCGAGCAGGGCCGGCTGCTTGGCCATCCCCAGGTCGCGGAGGTCGCCGCCCGGCACGGGGCCACGCCCGCTCAGGTGGCGCTGGCCTGGCTGCTGCGGCAGGAGAGGGTTACGGCCATCCCCCGATCGTCCAGGCCCGAACACACCCGGGAAAACGCGGAAGCGCGCGACCTGCATCTGACTGAGGAGGACGTGGCGGCACTCGACACGGCGTTCCCGCCGCCGGCCGGCCCGCAACCGCTGGAGATGTTGTAGCGTCACCGACCGTTTCGCCGGACGGCGCCGGTCGAGGTCGGCGCCATCCGCCGCCAGTCATCCGTTTTGCCAACGTCTCGAGCGTGGCGCGGATGATCGGTTCCGCCTCCCCCGGCGGAACCTTCGGTCGCGCTGCCACGGACTGGATGAACTCGGTGTAGTTCCCCTCGGATCCCCTCTCGAACCGGATTGCGGCGGGGACCCCGCGCCCACCGGGGTGAAACGGTGCTTCGCCCGCCCTCAGCCGGGTGGCGGAGGGCGGTGGGTGATCCGGCGGGTCACCCGGAACTGGTACAGGCCGGCGCTGGTGACGGCGTAGAAGACGGGCAGGAGGAGGAAGATGGCGAGGCCGACCAGCGGCGCCACCAGGTAGCCGAGCACCCCCGCCAGGACGTACAGAACGACTCCGGCGAGGGCCCGGAACCGCTCGACGCGGAAGAACTCGTCCTTGACCTGTTCCTTCAGCAGGTCGGGATGCCGGGCCAGGTAGTGGTAGAACGCCAGCCAAGTCGCGCACAGCAACGCGCCGATCAGCGCGTAGAAGGCGATGGCCACACGCTGGTCCGCGTTGTCGTGCTCCTGCAGGGCGTGCGACACGACGATGGTCGGAAACGGCAGCAGCGCCGTGGTGAACAGCACGAACAGGTTCATCCAGTGCAGGCCGCGATCGATCTGCTGGATGCGGTTGAACGCCGCCTTGTGGTTGAGCCAGACGACGGCCACGTACGAGTAGGACGTGAGATACGCGACGTACGCCGGCCACTGGTCGAGCAGTCCGGACAGGAGGCGGCCGGGCGGGACGTTCGGCACCCGGAGATCCAGGACCAGCAGCGTGATGATGATGGCGAAGATGGCGTCGCTGAACGCCACGGCACGGCTGGTGTCCGACCGGGTGCCGAGGTCCGTGTCTGGCCCGCTCACCGAGGGGGCCTACCCAGGGGCGCCCGCGGTAAACAGCCGAGCACGACCGCCCCGAATGCGAATCAATAGTGCAGATCTCGAACTAGGGGGCCTAGCGGGTTGCCACAATTCTGGTGCCGAGAGTTCCTCGGCATCTCGGAGAAGCTGGCATCACGGAGGCACGACTCCAAAGGATTGACCGACGCTGGGGCCGTTCCGCCTGCTGCACACGGATGAATGAAATGCGCTCACCCACCAGTTGCCACGGCCGGAAGCAGCCGCGGCTACATGCCCGCCCGACAAGCACACGACCGTAGACAACCCGGTGGCCGACTCGGATGCCTTCGTCGCGTCGTTCACCGACGACGCGTACCTCAACGACTGGGGCCGTGAGTTCCACGGCCGCGACGGCGTGCGCTCCTGGGACCGCACCGACAACATCGGGGTGCAGTCGCACTTCGAGCTCGTCGGAATCGAGCCCGGCACCGACCCCGACAGCTACGTCGCCACCCTCAAGGTCTCGGGCAACGGCTTCAACGGCACCGGCCCGATGGCCTTCCGCCTCCGCGACGGCCTGATCGCGAGCCTGCGCATCAGCTGAGGTCCCTGCTGCCGCCGCGGGAACTCCAGGTCGGTGTCTACGAGCTGACCGGTCGGCGAGGCGGCCGGGATGACCCCGAATCCTGCCCAGCGGTCAGGCTCGCGCCGCCAGTCGCTCGGCGGCCGACAGCCGCCGGATCGCCTCCCGATGTGGAACGGCGTGACTGGTACGACCGCCCGCACCGGTGGTGGTGACGGCGGCGAACAGCGAATTGAGCAGCCCTTCCTCGACCGCGTCCATCACGGCCGCGAAGATCGGGTTGATCTCCCCGTCGGGAATGGGTGCCTGGTCCGGTGGTGCCGTGCTGAACGCGATCGCGTAGTCGCCGCTGGCGTTGCTGTACGACGCGCCGACCCGGCCCATCGCGAAGACCGCCCGCCGGGCGAGCCGTCCAAGCTGCCGGGCGTCCAGGGGCGCGTCGGTGGCCACCACGATCATGCACGAGTTGCCGGGTGGTTCGGTTCGGCCGGCGTCCGGGATCAGCTCGTCGGCCGGCAGCGGGACGCCGAGGGCGGTCAGCACCCCGCCGAAGTTGGACTGCACGAGGGCGCCGACCGTCACCGCACGGTCGGCCACCCGCACCGTCCTGGACGAGGTGCCGATGCCCGCCTTGAAGCCCAGGGCCGTGGTGCCGGTGCCGGCCCCGACGCAGCCCTCCGCCGGCAGTTCGCCGGACGCCTGGGTGACGGCGGCGAGCACGTGTTCTTCGGTGATCGGGCGGCGGCGGATGTCCGACAGGTGGCCGTCGTTCGTCTCGCCTACCAGCGGGTTGAACGACAAGCCGTCCGGCCTCCGGTCCATCAGGTACCCCAGCAGCGCGTCCGCAGCCCGGAACACGGACAGCGTGGCGGTCAGGACGACCGGCGACTCCAGGACACCGAGTTCGTCCACCTGGGTCGAGCCGACGAGCTTCCCGTGACCGTTGCCGGAGTACACGGCGGCCGGCAGGGTCCAACGGCCGGGGCCGAGCTGGGTCGGTACGACTGCGGTTACTCCGGTGTGCAGGTCGGCGCCGTCGTCGACGGTGGTGTGCCCGACCAGGATCCCGGCGACATCGGTGATCGCGTTGTGCCGCCCGGTTGGAAGGCGCCCAACGACGATGCCGAGGTCACGGGCGCGGCGGCTGACCTGATTCATGATGTTCCTGTCGTCGTTGTCGCGGTGCGTGCGATGCAAGGATCATTGCGAAACCTGGCCGGTCGGGTGTGGTGGTGTCCCCAGCACGAGGGCCCACGACAACATCCAGGGTGTTCGCGGTCATCGCGGACGTTCCACTGCTGCGTGCAGGCCAGACCGGCGCGGCACCCGCCGTCCTCTATCCGAGCGTGAGCATCGCCTCGGTGACCTCGCCGACCGCCGCATCGGGGATCGCAGTGGCGGCGTCCTTGAGGACGAGCAGCCGTGCCCCGGGGATCTCGCGCGCGATCGCCTCGCCGTTGCCGACGGGGAAGAACCGGTCGCGGCGGCCGTGGACGACGAGCGTGGGGACCTCGATCCCGGGCAGGCGCTCACGCCAGCGTGGTGTGCAGTCGAGCCGGGAAAACACCATGCCCATCTGGTTGGCCATCTGGACCGGTGGTGCGGTGCCGGGCGTGCGGTCCCAGATGCGCGCAGCGATTGCGCGCGCGGCGACGGGGTCGTCGCCGAGGATCTCCGCGCCTGCGGCGGCGAACTCCGCAACCGCCTCGCGGTCGGTCCAATCGGGCATCGGCCGCGCGAACAGCCGGCTCATCGTCGCCTGGTCATGGCCGGGGAGGTCATCGTCGGGCGGGCCAGGGGCAACCGCGCGGGTGCCGACCAGGGTGAGCGCCGAGAACGCGCCCGGATGGTCGAGCACGGCCACCTGGGCGACCATCCCGCCGACGCCGATCCCCGCGAGGTGCGCAGGGCCCCCGCCGAGCGCGTCAGCAAGGGCCGCCGCGTCGGCGGCGAGGCCGCGCAGGGTGTAGGCGGGCGCCTCCGGATCCGTCGTTGTCGACTCCCCGCTGTCGCGCAGGTCGTAGCGCACCACACGGCGCCCGCCAGCGGCGAGGCGCTCGCACAGCGCGTCGGGCCAGGAGAGCATCGTCGTCCCGCCCGCGAGCAGGACGAGTGGCGCGGCGTCGTCACCGAACGACTCAATGCCCAAGGCGATCTCATTGGCGTTGACAGTGGTCATCGGATCACCGGGAGACGTCGTAGGCCAGGTGGGTCGCGGTCGATGTCGAGATTACGCTCCGCTGCACCAGCGTGCGCGGCGCTCCGCCGGTGAACAGTGGTGTCCCGGCGCCCAGCACGATGGGCGCGAGGTGCAGCGTCAGCGCGTCGACCAGCCCGGCGTCGAGCGCCGAGCCGATCGTGGCGCCGCCGCCCATGAGGATGACGTCGAGGTCCTTGCCGCTGTCCGACGACGCCGCCTCGGCCCGCTCACGCGCGGCGGTGACGGCGTCGGGCAGCCCGGTGGTGACGAACGTCCAGTCGAGGTTGGTTGTCCGCACCGACTCTGGCGGCGAGCTCGTCACGACGACGAACGCGGGCTTGCCGACCTCGCCGGCGCCGTAGCCGGTCGTGTCGTCCCAGCCTCTCGGCCCGTCGACCACGTCGAAGAGGTGGCGGCCGAGGACGACGGCGCCCGAGCGGACAGTCCCCTCGCGCAGGACCCGGCGGTCGTCGGGGTCGTCGGAAAACGCCCACGTGTGCAGGGCCTCGCCGCCGGTTCCCAGACCGTTGTCCGGGCTGGGGTCGGGCCCGGTGACGAAGCCGTCCAGAGAGACCGAGATGTCAGCGATGATTCGAGCCATGCCAGGGCAGACCCCACCCGCCGCCCAAACTCATCGCGCACCCATGAAGTGTGTGGCCGATGCGAACTCGATAGCACGACGCGAGGCGGCACGTCGGACGTACAGCGGATACCGGTCGAGCAGCATCCGGGCGGCCGGATCGGCCGGTTCGGTGAACAATGTCCTCGGTGAGGCCGGTGCGAGCCAGGTGCGCGCGTTCAGCGAGGGCTACGTCCCGGCGATGAGCGTCTCCGCCGCGCTCGCCTTCGCGGCCACCACCGCTGGCATCGTGCTACCGCGACACCGCCGCCTCGCGCCGACCACGGTCACCGGACATGCCGCACCTGTCCAGTCCAAGGCGGGATGACCAGTCGAGCAGGCACGCGCTCGTAGACCGGGCACACGTTCAGACAGACCGAGCAGCGGATGCAGCACAACGCCTGCCGGCCCACCTCGTCGACGAGCACGGCGCTGCGCCCGTGTCCAGCAGCACCAGGTGCACGTGCTGCGGCCCGTCGCCCGGAGTGACACCGCTCCACAAGATCCCGACAGTCCCAACGCCGACCGGGAATCCATCGGGTGCGCCGGGTCAGCTCTGACTGATGGCCCGGCCGTCGCCCTGCATCATGCTCTTGATCAGGTCATGGCCCAGATCGAAGCGGATGCCGTCCGGGTTGATCAGCCCCGCGTCGGCGTACCACGACCGGTCGGCTTCGGGGTGTGGTCCCACGAGTCCCACTCGCCCGGCGCCGAAGGTGGCGACGACGGCGGCGGCTGCGCCGGTGTCGTAGGTGGCCAGCACGGTTCCCGACGCCCCGGGTCGCAGTTGAAACGTCGGCCCGTCCTGGAAGTACATGTGCCGGACATGGCCGCGCCAGCGGACCGGGATGATCGTGTCGTCGGTGCTGTCGACGCTCGCCCCGCCAGTGCTGATGTACTGATCCACCTTTCCGTCGATCAACCCGAACCCGGGCTCAGCGGCGGCCAGATACGCCCCCAGGCAGAAGCCGAGGTAGTGCCCGCCGTCATGGACGAAGCCGCGGATCAGCTCGGTGTAGTCCCGCAGCTTGCGCCAGGCCGGTCTGACCTCGCCACCGCCCGGCTGCGCATATATCGCCGCTCCGGCCAACGCGTCCGACGAGATCTGCCGCTGCTCATCCGGACCGCAGTACTCGGTGCGGAACCGCGCCGGTGAGCTGCGTAGCAGGGCTGCCACCGCCTCCGCGCAGCCGGAGCAGGCGGCTGGACCACGGTAGACGAGTGCCAGCGGACCGTCCCGGGAGACTGCCGACATCCCGGCCCACCCCAGAGCGGCCAGGGCACCGACGGCACCGACGCCGAGCAGAAGACGCCGTCGATTGATCGTAGGCGGTGCGCCGAGCGGCAGAGCCGACCTGATCTGTCTCATGTCGCTCTCCTCCCGCTCAACCGCGGCGTCAGCCCCTCGCTGGCCGGTCGATCGGGTATTCGCCCGCGCTCGGCGCCTCTGGTGAGTACATCGACATCCCGGCCCTACCGCGCCTTCGTTGGCTTGTCCGCCTGACCAACCGACGAGCGGCGCGGGAAAGCGCCGTCACGAGCCCTTCCAGCGGGCCACGGCCCGCGGTGGCCCACCATGCGGTCCCGACCAACACGATAGCCACGGCCTGCGCGAGGTATCCGGGCACGGGGGCGTAGGAGTCGAGGTCAGAGTTGATGAACATGATGTGTGCGGTGTAGAAGGTCAGGGTCATGGCGCCGGCTTCGGCGAGGGGCACCAGCAGCACGGAGATCACCTGCCGCGGGAGGGGCCGTGCGACGCGACTCGCGAGCAGCATGACGGCGAGCAGAGCGATCGCGCTCCCGGTCGTGGCGAGCAGGTCGAGCGGCGTGCTGGTGTGCGGTGCGTCGACCGCGAGCCACCACCACGTCGAGGTGGGTGTGCTGCCGTCCCCGCCGAAGGTGAGGAGTTCCGTCGTCTCCGCCACGTTCAGCCCGCTCTTCGGCTGGGTGAACCAGATCTGCCGCAGGCCCTCGTGCCGGTTGAGCAGGATCGACGATGCCACCGGCGCCGTGACGGCGAACGCGACTCCGGTGGCGAGCAGCCCGAGGACCGTTCTCATCCTGGTCAGGGTCAACCGCCCGATCACCAGGCCGGCGCACAGGTACGCCAGCCACGCCACCGCCGGGTACTCGCCGGTGAGCGACAGCTCGCTGAGCAGCACGCCCGGGTCGTGGACGAGTTGCGCGAATGTCGCATTGTCGTAGGTCGGTACCGGCAGGTGCGGCAGCAGGATCTGACGCAGAACGGGAGCGCCGGCGGCCACGATCAGCCCGGTGAACGCCACCAACCAGGTCGGGAGGAACACCAACGGGATCGCCAACACGAACATCACCGCGTAGTAGGGCAGGATCACCGCCGCCAGCGACGCGTCGGTATAGCCCAGTGCCAAGCCGATCGCGCCGATGGCCAGGGCCCGGACGATCAGCGCCGTCACCGCGTCCGAGCGATCGATCAGGCGAACCCGCCGTCGACCGGTCAGGAACGCGATTCCGACGCCGGCCAGCACCGCGAACAGTGCCGCCGCCCGTCCCGCGAAGATCGCGAACCACCAGGTCGGCCGCCCCGCGGCGTCGGAATCGGGCAACGAATGCACGGCGATCATGCCGAACAGCGCTACTCCCCGGGCGGCGTCCATGCCGAGCAGCCGGAATCGCCCGACGGGCGGGTCCGTCGTCACGGGTGGATCATCGGCGCTGCGGGCGATGGGGGCTGGCCTGTTCGCCTCGGCGGCGCGCTCGAGATCCTGCCAATTGAGGCTTGCGGTCTGGGTCATGGCCTCATCACCGTGTCAACCAGGTCGCAGCCGAGATCCACGCCGAGCCGTTCCGTGGTAGGCAGCCCGGCGTCGAGGTACCAGTCGTCGGTGGCTTCGGGGTGCGGGCCGACGACGCCGACCCGGCCGGCGCCGAAGGGAGTGACCAGTGCGGCGATCGTGCCGTTCGGGTAGGTGGCGAGGATGTCGGTGTCGGCGTTCGGGCGCAGCCAGAAGTACGGGCCGTCTTGGAAGAAGAGCGTTCTCGGTCGGCCGCGCCAGGAAACCCGGACGACGGAGTTCTTCTCCGAGTCGACGGTGGCGGCGGCGGAGCCGATGTACTGGTCGGTGTCCCCGGGCAGCAAGGCGAAGCCGGGGGTGGCCCCGGCGAGGTAGCCGCCGAGGCAGATCCCCACGTACCTCCCGCCGTTGTGGACGAACTGGCGGATTTCATCGCGGTGGCGCTTCATGTGGCGGTAGCCGCGCTTGAGGGTGCCGCCGCCGGGCTGGGCGTACAGAGCCGCTCCGGCCAGTGCCTGAGGGCTCAGTGGCAGGTCCTCGTCCGGGCCGACGTAGCGGACATCGAAACCCCATCGGCTGGACTTCAGCAGCGCCGCCACCGCCTCCGGGCAGCCGGGCAGCGTCGCCGGCCCCCGGTATACCAGCGCCACGGGTGCTGGCGTCCCCTGCGGTAGGGGCGAGCGGACCGTCAGGCCAAGGCCGGACAGCGCCCGCTCGCCGGCGGTGAACAACCGGCCGATGGTTCCCGAGGCGATCACGACTCCGCCGGCAACGGGTTGTCCAGCGTCAGCGCGGTGCAGCGCACCCCACCGCCACCCTTGGCCAGCTCGCTCGTGTCCAGTTCAACGACCCGCAGGCCACCGGCCCGCAGCGTGGCGGCCAGCCGCGGCGCCCCCTTGGTCATCGTCACGGTGACGCCGTCACTGATCAGATTGAGCGCGAACCGGGCCGCCTCTTCGACGCTCACCTCGATCAGGTCCATGCCGAGTCCGCGCAGCCGCCGGCAGCTCGGCTCGTCGAGGGCCTGCGGACAGTAGGCAAGCGTCCGGCCCGGTTCGACCACTGCGACTGCCAAGTCAAGGTCGTACCACCGGCGGCTCACCGTCTGCAGCGGCACCACCTCGTAGCCCAACTCCTGCGCGAGCACCGCATGCATCCGCCGGTCCGTCCGTTGGCCGTAGCCGGCCAGCAGCAGGTCACCACAGGCCAACGCGTCACCCTGGCCGCTGAACGGGTACGGCGCCTCCAGCACGTCGAAGTCATGGTTGATCAACCACTCCTGGAAATACGGCAGTTCAGCCTTGCGCTCGGGCGGCGGCGCCCCCAACACAGCCCGATCGCCCCGCACCAGTGCCGCGTTCGCGGTGAACACCATGTCCGGACACTCCGGCGCCGACGCCACGTACTCGATTCGACGACCTGCCGCTCGGTGCGCCGCCATGATCGCTTCGTGCTCGCTCACCGCCGCCGCTTGATCCGGCTGTACCTCGGTGTGCATGTACGGGTTGATCTCGTAATCGACCCGGAAGTGAGCAGCGTCGGAAACCAGTAGTGCCTTGTTCATTGAGCAGCTGTCCCTCTTGTGAAGTGGTGAATGGACGGAACGTGGTCGCTGCGGTGCGGTGGCAGCCGCAGCGGTATGGCGCGGCATCAGGCGGCCTGCCGTTCGACCGGGTCGCGGGTGAGCACCCCTTGCGCGGGGATCCCCCGCCATCGGGTCCCGCGAGTGAGGGTTTCGCCCTTCATCAGTAGCGAGAGCGATTCCAGACTGACGTCGTCGCCGACGACGGCGTCATAGAGGACGATGGCGCGGGTGCCGATGGTCGCGCCGGAGCCGACGGTGACGACGGACATCTTCATGACCCGGTCCTCGAACAGGTGCGTCTGCAGCGACACCTCGGTGCCCACCGTGGCGTCGTCACCGATCTCGACCAGGTCGAACTCCGTCAGGTAAGTCGTCCCGATCCAGGTGCGTCGGCCGACGCGCACCCCGAACCAGCGCAGCACCGGCGGCAGGAACGGCGTGCCGACCAGGAGCCCGACCCCGACGGGGACCGCCGCGGCCTCATAGAGGCCCGTGACGAACTCCGAGCGCCGGACGAAATCGCTCCAGAGCGGTTCCACCCGAGGCCGGTACGTGCCGACGACGTTGCGCTTGGTCGCCGCGCAGAACAAGATCACCCCTACGCTCGACGCCATCGCGACGAACGGCGACACCAGCGCCGGCACGAGCAGGTCCCGGCCGTTGGCGAGCCAGGACAGCGCCAGCAGGTAGAGGTAGAAGCTGGCGCCGAGCACCGATGCGGGCAGGGTGGCGCGGAAAAATTCGACGAACAGCCGGCGGGCCACCATCGTCCGCGGCGGGCGGAAGGTCAGCTCCTCCGAGAAGGAGCCGCTGCTCTGGCGCACCGGAAGGTGCATCGCGGGTGAGTCCAACCAGGATGTGCCCTCCGGGACACCGTCGTCGGGTGGCAGCGTGCTGACGCCGAGCAGGGAACCGTCGCCCAGCACCGTGCCGGCCGGCACGAACGCGGCGTTGCCGACGAAGGCCCGGCTGCCGACCCTGGTGGGCAGGAATGCCACACGACCGTTGGCGAACGTCGCGGCGCCGAGGCTGGCCATGTCCGCGACGAAGCTCTCCGCTCCGAGCGTGAGCAGGTCCGGGTCCAGGTGCGCGGCGGTGGAGACCTCTGCGCCGCGACCCACCTTGGCACCGAGCAGTCGCAACCAGGGCCCGGTGTAGAGGGTCGCATAGAGCGAATTTGTGAACATCAGGCTGAACTCGAGCAGCTTGTCCGCGATCCACTTGCGCACGCCGAGCATCGAGTGCACCCGGTGGTGGACACCGACCGGCACCCGCGGTAGCACGAGGCGTTTGCCGACGGCGACCACCGCGCAGACGGTGAGCACGTAGACGATGCCAGCCGGGATGGTCGCGACCAGGCCGGCAAGCAGACCCCGGGTCAGCAGCACCCACCACACCAGCGCCACGCTGGGCAGGACCATTGCGATCGCCCCCAGTTCCAAGCCGATCAGGCCGACCAGGGCGGCGGCGACGTGGTGCGGGCGCCAGCCGTTGCGCAGAGGCCGGTAACTGAGGATGGCTTCAACGGTGGGGGCGAGCCGGGGGGTCGGAGCCGGCGGTGAACCAGCCCAACGCTGCCCGGGTGGCACCGCCTCGCCGTGAACGAGGACGGACTGCTCGCCGACGCCGGCGTACGCCCCGACCGACGCCCCCGGCTCGAGGACCGCGTTCGCGCCGACGAAGGCACCGGGCCCGATGGTGATCGGACCGACCACGACCCAGCCGTCCTCCGCCCGCCACGGACACAGCGAGACGCCGTAACCGACGGAGGCGTCCCGGCCGATGGAGATCAGGCTGGGCAAACTGATCGCGCTGGTCGCGATGATGCTCCTGCGGCCGACGCGGGCACCGAGAAGCCGCAGGTAGGTGCCGATCAGCGGAGAACCGCTGAGCACGGACAGTGGTCCGATCGCGAGTAGCGTGTTCAGCGCCCAGAGCCGAACGTAGGTCGGTCCCCACAGGCGGTACCGGCCGGGTCGGATGCCCGCGGCCAACGGGCGCGCCAGCAGGACCGGCAGCACCCAGCGCACGCCGAGGTAGCTGAGCAGGATCGCGACCATCAGTTCCATGAGGACGCGGGCGGACACAAAACCGTCGTTGCGGGTGTAGACGTAGGAGACGGGAAGCGTGACGGCCAGCAGCAGCAGGTAGATCACCGCGCCCTGCCCGGACCCGGCCAGCGCGATCCGCCGGCTGCTGTGCCGCAGCGGGGCGGGCCGGGGCGGAGCGGTCGACCGGCCGATCCGGTTGACGGTGCCGAGGTGAGCGGCCATGCCGCGTACGGTCGGGTGGGCGTAGAGGTCCCGGATCGCCGGGTTCATGCCGACCTCGCGGGTGCGCAGCAGTGACACGACGCGTGCGGCGAGCAATGAGTGTCCGCCGAGGTCGGTGAAGAAGTCCGCCTCGACCGAGAGCGTCTCGGGCTCGATGCCGAACGCCTCCGCCCACGCCGCGCGTACCTGCTCCTCCAGCTCACCCTCGGCGGCCACGAGCGGGCCGGCCGCTCGGGTGAGCCGGCGGCTCGGCGCGGGCAGCTGCTTCCGGTCGACCTTTCCGCTGGGCATGGTCGGCAGCGCAGCGACGACATCGAGGAAGGAGGGCACCATGTAGCCGGGCAGCCGGGTTTGCAGGGTCTGGCACAGCCGGCCGATCAGTTCCTCCCAGCCGCGCTCGTCGCTGTCGTGCGGTACGAGGTAGGCAGCCAGCTCGCGGGGGGCGTCCGGACCGTCGGCGACGGGAACAAGCGCCGCCACGGCCTCGGCCACACCCTCGTCCTCCAGCAGCACGCTCTCGATCTCACCGAGATCCACCCGATGGCCACGGATCTTGACCTCGGAATCCGCCCGGCCGAGATACTCGATCTCCCCGTCCTCGGTGAGCCGACCCAGATCCCCGGTGCGATACAGCCGACTGCCCGGCGGTGCCAACGGATGCTCGATGAAGCGGTCCGCGGTCAGGTCAGGACGCCCGACATACCCTCGCGCCACCCCCGGACCGCCGATACAGATCTCACCGACCTCGCCGTCGGCGACCGGCTGGCGCTGCTCGTCCAGCAACACTGCGGAGTAGGTCGGCAACGGCCGGCCGATGGTGACGGGCCGCCCGGGCAACAGCTCGCCCCAGATCGCGGTGACCGTGGCCTCGGTCGGCCCGTAGGTGTTGAGAATCCGCCGACCCGGACGGCTCCACCGCTCGACCAGCTGACCCGGACACGCCTCTCCACCGACCAGGAGGTTCCGGATCCGCGGCAGATCGCGGGGAATCGTGGCCAGCAGGGTAGGCACACAGTAGAAGACCGTGATGCCCGCCTCGTCCAGGAAGTCCGCCAGCTCTGCCCCGAGACGCCGGGAATCCGTCGGACCAGCCACCAACGTCGCACCGACCGACCAGGTCGGCCAGATCTCTTCGATCGCGAAATCGAACGCGATCGTCATACCCTGATAGACCCGATCATCCGGACGCACGTCGTACGCACCCGGCACCACGTCCAGGAGGTTGCAGATGCTCGACTGCGCGACCTCAACACCCTTGGGCCGACCGCTGGACCCCGACGTGTAGATCACATACGCGCTTGGATCCGGGACACCGTCGCGGTCGAGATCCGGCCGGTCGCTCGGCGCCACGGCGAGGTCGGCGCTGCACTCGTCTACCACGACAGCCCGCCGGTCACCCACCCGGTCGGCCAGCGTCGAGGAGGTCAACACCAGGTCGACCTCGGAATCCTCAGCGATGTACCCCACCCGGTCGGCCGGAGACTCGGGGTCGATCGGCACGAAAGCCGCCCCCGCCTTTCCCACGCCCAGCAACGCCACATACGTCTCGACCGAGCGCTGCAGCAAGATGGCCACCCGGGCGCCGCCCGCGACGCCGAGGGCGCGCAGGTAATGGGCCAGCCGGTTGGCCCGCTCGTCCAGCTCGCGGTAGGTCAGCCGCTCGCTGCCGCACTCGAGGGCGACGGCCGACGAGTTCCGGTCGCACGCGGCTTCGAACACGTGATGCAGACGCCGCGTTCTGGTGACGCCGCCCTCGTCTCCTGGCCTGGCCGCCGCCCGATCGACGACCGGCGAGCCGACGACGACGCGCACCTCCGCGTCCGGAAGACGCTCCACTCGCGCGGGTGACGTGGACGCACCGATGTGTTCGACCTGCTTCACGGAAACGCAAACCTCCTGGCCCGACCATCCGAAACCACCTGCTGCCAGGCAGCGAACCACCGTGCGAGAACTGGCCGGTCAACCAGGACGTGGCACAGAGAAAGCCGCCGGAAAAGCCCATACGGATACGCACACAGACGGGGATATCTGCATCATTACCCACAAGGCCCAGTGAAGGTAGCAAACTCCCCTAATCGTCATGTCCTGGACTTTGAATCTCCGACTTTCGGCTGATTCGCCGGCCAGCCTGTCGTCGCCGTTCGCCTCCGGTGGCACCAAAGGCGCTTGACCCGGCAGTCAGGTGTTCGGAGCCCACACCTGCACGCCGTACGGGCGGGCAGGCGCGTACCGCAAGACGGCAGGCGGGGATCCGCTACATGCGACATCCACGGGTTTCATCCGATGCCAACGGGCGAGGCGAGGGCCGGCCGAGTGGGTGACGGCATACCTCGAAATCGGACAGTCGTTACGAAACAAGGGCAAAGCACTCATTAACTGAGCCAGCCGAACCCGCAATACACAACTTGCTGGTCGAGACTGTGCGCATATCCCTGATGAATGCAGAGCGGACAGTGGAGTCAATTTGTTGAGTTGAATATTCCCTGGTGGAACGGCCTTGAGCGGCGTGGAGTCGCCGAGACAAGCGCGGTGGGCCGCGGACTGTCCGGATCGCATCCGCCGGCCGCCGCCTTGGCGGCCGACGCGATGACGAGCCGTGTGGGACGTAGACCATGGGACGCGCGTACCCGGACAGCCGATCGTCTCTGTCCGCGGACTCCTGCGGCGCACTCCCCACCCGTGCCGGTGCTGACTTTCTCGTGGCCGCGGAAGCCATGCGGAAGGTCTGCACCCGACATCACTGACCAGGCCCCGGCCCGGCTCACCTGGGACGCCGCCACCAGGGACGCAATCGTCACCATGGGCTGCGGCGACGCGCGCCATGCCTCCGCCGACGTCGACCTCCGTCGCACTTCCCCGCCCGGCTCGAACTCGCCTGTGCGGTCTTCGACGAGGACTGGACGGACTACGCGAGGAGCTCCGCCAGCCCGGATCCCGAAGCCTTCAGCCGCCGCCCGCGCCGCAGCCGCCGACCTACGCCGCCGGAGAAACCAGCACCACCCGCAGCGCCTGTCACCCGCCCCCCCGTGTGGAGAGGAAGGCTCAGCGTCCTCCTGGGCAGCCTCATGCCAGCCGCCCGCAAGTCAACGACGCGGAGTTGCTGCCGCTCGATCTCGCCGATCTCCACGCGAACGTGGCCTGGTCACGACCCGGCTGTGGGAGGTGTGGCAATCAGCCGTGACCGGCTCCCCCTGATCGGCGGACGTAGGAGACCAAACGGCGCCAACGGTCGGACGTGCCAGACTCGCTGGGCTGACCATTCTGGTCGGCCGTCCAAGATCCGCAGACCCACGGATGCGGTTCCACTCGCCGCCGGACCCCACCGTGGTCCGATCGCCGGCTCGTTCGTCATCCACGGCTTCCCCCTGGCGAAGGGCGAACGGGCCGGGTGGCCGGGCGAAGGGTAGCGACGAACATGGCCAGGGCGACGGCCTGAATGCCGGCCACGGTGACGATCATGGCGGTGATCGAGTAGTCGTAGAGCGTGCCGGTGAGCAGCCCACCGACCAGGGTCGCCCCGCCCAACCCAGCCGCGAAGATCCCGTACGCGGTGCCCCGCCGGGCAGCGGGGACGATGTCGGCGATGGCCGCACGCAGGGTGGATTCCTGGATGCCGAGCACGGCGCCCCAGGCCAAGACCCCGGCGACCGCGGTCGCCGAAGTGGTGGTGAAGGCAGCCAGCGGGATCAGGGCAGTCAGCACGGGTACGGCGGCCAGCACCAGGAAGCCGGCCCGGTCATACAGCCACCCGGAGGCCAGCGCCGCGAGCGCGTCTACGCCCATTGCGGCGGCGTACACGACCGGCACCACCGCCACCGGTACGACGTGCCGCGTGGCGAGGTGGAAGCTGAGCACGCCGAAGGTGGCGTAGCCGGCCGTGGTCAGCACCGTGAAGGCCAGATAGGTCCAGAACACGCGGGGCAGCCGGGCGCCCGGCGGGGCGGGCGTCGCACCGGGTTGGGGGCCCGGTTCGAAGCGACGCGGATCGGGCACGCCGGCGCGCAGCCACAGCAGCAGGAGCAGCACCGCCACAGCCGGTACGGCCAAGGCGAGGAACGCGGGCCGGTAGTGGTGGGCGGTGGTCGCCAGAACGGCGGCGACCAGCAACGGCCCGGCAACCGCCCCGGCCTGGTCGAGCGCCTCGTGGACGGCGAAGCCCTTGCCACGGCCCACCGCCGAGGCGGCGTGGGAGATCATGACATCCCGCGCCGGGCCACGGATCGCCTTACCGGCCCGCTCCGCGACGAACAGCACCGCAGCCACCCACAGGACGCTGGTCAGCCCGAGCGCCGGCACCGCCACCAGGGTCAGGACGTAGCCGATCAGGACCAGCGGCCAGTAGGCCTGGGTCCGGTCGGCGAGAGGTCCGGTGCCCAGCCGTCCGGCCAGGGCGAACGCCTCCCCGGCGCCGGTGACCAGGCCGACGAGGGCCGCGGATGCGCCGAGGGTGGCCAGGTAGGGGCCGATGACTGACCGGGCGCCCTCGTACACCACATCCGACAGCAGGCTGACAACACCGAACACGGTCACAAACCGCCACGGCGTCCACCTGATCGTCGGCGCGGCGATCTTCACCCATGCAGTCTGGCCTACCGGCATGCGGGCCGGGTGTGGATCAGCCCACGGACCGAGCGGAGCGTTTGCCCGGGTACGCCTCGGGCAATCGCGCGGCGGAGCACCGGCACGCGGGGAGGAGCAGGTAATGAAGATCCACGACCCGGCCAGTCAGGCGATGCAGAAGGACTACGACGTCACCGACATCGAGCGCCTGATGGGCAAACGGGACTGGAAGAGCTACGACGACGTGATCAAGTGGCTGAAGAAGGAGGGTGATGAGGACCGGCGGTTCACCCCCGGCGAGGTTCAGCACATGATCGACGACTTCTCCCGGGCGCGGGACAAGGGGATGGACTTCCCGCATGAGCCCGAACAGCTCTACAAGAAGCTGAAGAGCAGCCGATAGGGCGTGCAGGGACGCATCGATCTACAGCCAAGGGGCGTACGGGCATGCGGGGCAGCGTCGCGGTAGAGCCGAAGGTGACCGGCGGCGAGTCGGCGGGGCTGGCCGACGTGGTCTGGGAGAACGCCCGGCGGAAACCGGACACGGTGCAGTTTCTGCGCCCGAACCCGGACGTCCGGTCATGGCCCGCCCAGCAGCCCGGCGTCGGCGACGCGGGCGCGGTGACCTGCCGACAGTTCCGCGACGACGTGGCGGCGTTGGCGCGAGGGCTCATCGCCGCAGGGGTCGCGCCAGGGGCACGGGTGGCGTTGATGAGCCGCACCCGCTACGAATGGACCCTGGTCGACTATGCGGTGTGGACCATCGGCGCGGTGACCGTTCCGGTGTACGACACCTCGAGCGCCGAACAGCTGGCCTGGATCCTGGCCGACTCCGGCGCCGTGGCGTGCGTGGTGGAGACACCCGATCACGCCGCGATGCTGACCAGCGTGCGGGACAGGCTGCCCGGGCTGGCGCAGGTGTGGCAGATCGACGCCGGCGACCTGACACAGGTGGCGGGCCGGGGCCGGGCCGTCGACGACGAGCAGGTGGAGGCCCGCCGTGACGCGGTGTCGGGCGCGGACGTGGCGACGATCGTCTACACCAGCGGGACGACGGGCCGACCGAAGGGCTGCGTGTTGACGCACCGCAACATCGGCCTCGACGTCGGCAACGCGGTCGCGGCGCTGCCGGAGTTGTTCCATGAAAGGGCGTCGACGGTGCTCTTCCTGCCGTTGGCGCACGCGTTCGCCCGGATGATCCAGGTGGGGATGGTGCAGACCCGGGCGACGATGGTGCACAGCGCCAGCATGAGCGGCGTGCTGGATCAGCTACGCCGATACCGGCCCACGTTCGTCCTCGCGGTGCCGCGAGTGTTCGAGAGGATGTACCACCGGGCGCAGCAGAAGGCGATCGAGAAGCACCAGGGTCACCTCTTCGCCGTCGCGGACCAGGTGGCCGTGCGGTACAGCCGGGCGCTCGACCGCCCGTCCGGCCCTGGCCCGATGCTCCGGCTGGCGCGGCGGGTCTTCGACCTGCTGGTCTATCGGAAGCTGCGGGCGGCGCTCGGCGGACGATGCCGCGTCGCGATCGTCGGCGGCGCCCCTCTCGGGGAGCGGCTCGGACATTTTTTCCGCGGGGCCGGCCTGACGGCGCTGGAGGGGTACGGGTTGACCGAGACCTCCCCGGCGGTGGCGGCGAACCGGCCGTCGGCGATGCGGATCGGCACGGTCGGCCGGCCGCTACCGGGCGTGGAGTTGGCGATCGCCGACGACGGGGAGGTCCTCGTCCGCGGCGACGTCGTGTTCCAGGGCTACTGGAACAACCCGTCCGCCACCCGCGCCGCGTTCACCGCCGACGGCTGGTTCCGCACCGGCGACCTCGGCAAGCTCGACGACGACGGTTATCTGCGGATCACGGGACGCACCAAGGAGATCCTGGTGACCGCGGCCGGAAAGCACATCGTGCCCGCACCGATGGAGGATCGGGTGCGCGCGGACCCGCTGGTCAGCAACTGCATGCTCGTCGGCGACGCCAAGCCGTACGCCGCCGCACTGATCACCATCGACCCGCAGGCATGGCAGCGGTGGCGAGCCGCTCACGGTCACCCGCGCGCATCGGTGGCGGAGCTGCGCGACGACCCCGCCCTGCGCGGCGAGATCCAGGCTGCGGTCGACCGAGCGAACAGCTCGGTCTCCAAGGCGGAGGCGATCAAGACCTTCCGGATCCTGCCCGACGACTTCACCGAGGCCAACGGTGAGCTCACCCCGACCTTGAAAATCAAACGGGAGGTGGTGGCGCGGCGCCGCGCGGCCGAGATCGACGCCCTCTACACCGGCCACTAGGCCGTGTTTGGTAAGGGGTCGGCGGGTGGTGAGGTGCCGGCGTGGCGGTGATCGATAAAGGCTGAGGTCTCCGG